>CAMDRL010000128.1 GCA_945906835.1 Rickettsia typhi | reverse complement strand
ATCTTTAAGACCCAAAATAAGGTTAAAATTATTAAGATTTTCAGAGCTAATATTTAACAAAATATTACCTTGAATATTTCCATAATTATTTAAAGTTTTAACATCTTTAATAACCAATTCACTGGCACTAAAGAGATTTCCCAAAGCATCATTTATTAACTGATTCTTTACAGTTAAAGTTGCAACATTTTGCGCCTGAATATTTCCAGAGTTAGTTAAATCATTGTTAGCATTAATAGTAAGATTTTTAGAACTAAGAATTGCACCAGAATTTTTAACATCTCTATAAGCTATAATGCTTGAATTCAAAGAATCATCTAAAGACGAGCTGATAATTTGCCCTAAGTTTTCCAAATCTAAATCAGAAGTAAGATAAAAATTATCAGCAGTTTCTAAAACTCCCGCAACATCATTACGAATATTATTTTTACTGGTGATTGTTAAATCAGAAAGAGAGGTAATTGCGCCATAATTATTAAAGCTGGTCAGAGTTGATTCTGTATTATTGGCATTAATATTTAGCTTAGATTTAGAAAATACAATTCCATAATTATCAAAATTGCTTGCAGAATTAATGGTTAAATCATTGCCAGCGCTAATCAAATTTGAGTTAGTAAAATCTTTAATATTCAAAATCACACTTTGATTAAAAAATATTTTACCAGAATTGTTTAAAATATTTAAGTCAGCGATATTTAGATTTTCTTTGGTGGAAAGCTCACCAGAGTTAAAAATTTTATTGGAAATATTTAGATTAAGAGATTTTCCAAGTGAACTAATTAGAGCGGTGGAAATAGAATCAGAAGTGGCGTTGCTTAAATTATCTAAATCATAAGCATTAATAGTTAAATTATCTTCACTCAAAATTTGATTTGAATTGGTAACTTTGCCGCTTAAAGCATTGATGGTTAATTTTTCTAAAGCAGTTAAATAGCCAGAGTTGGTGATATTGCCAGAAGTAATTGTAGAATTTTCATTGGCAGAAATTACGCCATAATTTATAAGATTTTCTAAATTAACAATTTCTGAACTTACACCTTTTATAATTCCTGAATTAGTAAGATTTTTAGAATTTAAATTTAAATTTGTGGCTAAAAATTCCGTAGTTGAACCATCAGAATTTGTTAAACTTAAATATCCCAAAGAAGCTTCATCATAATTAGCAATCTCCCCTAAATTAGCATTTAGAGTAAGAGTGGTATTGGTGGCTATATTGTAATAGTTAGAAATATCGCCAGAATTGCTGTTAAGCGTAAGATTGTTAAAAGAGATAATATTTCCAAAGTTGGAAATATTTCCCACAGATGAAGTAAGGGTAATGTCGCCAAGAGAACTGGCAGAAATGATGTTTCCCAAATTATTTAAATTTGCCGAAGTGGTAATTGTAATGGAGCTAGAATTAATATTTCCTAAATTAGTTAGACCTGCACTTTGAATATTAATTGCAGGGCTTGACCCTGAAGCTTGTATAATGCTGCCAGAATCTTTGCTAACCAAATTTCCTGTAGATTTAACATCAATATTTGAAATTTCAGAAGCCAAAATTGAATAATAAATATTACCTTTAGTATCAATATTTAGCTCTTTATTTGCAATTAAACTGCCACCCAAATTAACTCCAAGCCCATTTTTAGTGGCAACCAAAAATATTCTTCCCGACTGAACCAAGCCCAAACTAGAAGCATCAATAGCGAATAGTTCAGAACTTCCTGAACTTATGGAATCATCATTAGAAGTAACTTCTTTGCTGTCATAATTAAATTTTCCATCACCAGTTTTAAGAGAAACAACGGTTTCATTGCTGCCATAAATAGAAGCAATTAACTTCATTGAAGAAGAAATAATATCAGTTGCTGTAGTTCTTTCCGCGTCAAGCCCCAAACCTTCAATTGTAATTAGTGGAATAATTAAATTAGTGCCTGAATCAACATTACTTCCACTTAAACCAAATCCAAGATTGCCACTTCCATCAAATTCACTTTTACCAGCAATTAAAGAAAGCCGAGAAGTGTTAATAAAACCACAAGACCTGCAAGCAATTCCATTAGGATTTGCAATAATAAGTTCAGCCTTTCCACCAGCAATTTCAATGTAACCAAGAATTTGCGAATTGTTAGTAGATGTAACTTCATTTAGAATAACTTTCGCTTCTGCACCACCAGCATCAATTAAATTCTGATTAGCAATTACCAATCCGCCAATAGTGGTTGAAGTCACGGCAGTAGATCCACTTCCACCCGCAACATTACCATTACTACCAGAAAAATTATTAATCACCTGCCCAGAAGTATTAACATTGTAATCAGTAAATTTATTGTGAGATAATCCAGCAGAATTAGGCGCGGCAATATTTATTTGATCAATTCCAGAAGCTGTTTGCGTAACTTGGGTATTTGTTGAGACATCGGGGGTAATTGGCAAATCATCTGCCAAAGCAATCACAGGATTAAAAGTTAACCCTAAAATTAAAAGATAAGATATTGCTTTAAATGAAGTCGCTTTAAACAAAGCTGGTGAAGTCCACATGTGGTAAATGAGGTTGTTGATATATTTGATTTTGCGTTGCGCAATCTAGTTTTTCATAGCAATAAAAACAAGAAGTTTTTTAAATAATCAAAATTCGTCATCTTTGAGCCATTATAAACAACATCCACTTTTTATCCTTGCTGTCATCCCCGCGAAGGCGGGGATCCAGAAAAATTCTTTTATTTGCACTTATATTTGAGTTCATTTTAATTATCTTCCAGATCCCCGCCTTCGCGGGGATGACACTGAAAATAAAAAGGAATAATTGCCTTAAATAAAATCACTATTATCTTACAATAAATCTTCAAATTTTACCATCAAACCCGAACCAATTTCTTCATCACCACATGAAAAAAATAATCACCATCTTGCTTCTATCACTTTTCCCATTATCAGCCCACGCCTCTTCTGAAGCAGAACAGCAAAGCGTCATCAATCAACAAAACCAAGTTATTCAAAACCAAAAACAAATTGAACGAGCCAAAGAAATTCAAATAGATCTTAAACAAATTGATAAAGAGCAGAAAAGAATTGAAGAACAAGAAAAAGATTATCTAGAAAAAAACGATGGAAAAATGGTGCATGATTTAAGAACAATTCAATGCTTCCGAATTCAAACAATAAGTTTTTCAGAAAATAAAATTTTAAGTAAATTCCAAGAAAAATCTCTTAGTAAAAATTATTTAGGAAGATGCTTAACTTTAGATCAAATATTAGAATTTAATAAAGAAGTCTCAAATTATTTAATTGCAAAAGGCTTTATAACTTCACGCGCTGAAGTGCCAGCGCAAAACCTTTCATCAGGTGATTTGCAAGTTAATATTATCGAATCTTACCTTGAAAATATCACACTTAATGATGATAAATTTTTTGATCAAACTCAAAAGTTAAGCGCATTTGGATTAATTGGCATAACCAAAAAAGATGACAGAATTTTAAACTTACAAGAAATTGAACTGGGAATCGATCAAATGAATCGTATATCTTCAAACAACGCTGCAGTAAAACTTTTACCGGGAACTGTTGATAATAGTTCAATTGTCACTGTAGAAAATCACCCAAAAAACACCAGCAGAATAAATGTTTCTTATGATAATATTGGAAGTTCTATGACTGGTGAAAAGCGTGACACTATTGGCTTTACGCATGATAATTTATTGCATTTAAACGATAGTTTCAATATTAGCAGAACCGCTAATGATTCTGATTCTTACAATAAACATCGCAGCACTTCAACCAGTGGTAATTTTTCTATGCCATTAGGGCGACACACTTTTACTTTCAGCGCCTCAAAAAGCAGTTATTTTTTCTTAACTGGTGAAAATAAAAATATTCGCACTTATGGCGACACTCTTACAAAAACAGCATCTTTTGATAGCGTCTTAATCAAAAACAAAAAATTTAAAATCAGTTCAAACTTTAATATTAGCAGCAGATATAATCAAAATTTTCAAAATGAT
>CAMDRL010000127.1 GCA_945906835.1 Rickettsia typhi | reverse complement strand
GAGTAAATCCAAACCCTACTAATAAAGATGATTTGACAGCTCTAATGATTGCTGTAGCAACAGGTCAAACCGAAGTCGCCAAATTACTTCTTGAAAACAAAACAATAAATCCAAACCTTGCTGATAAAAATGGTTTTACAGCTCTAATGTTTGCTGCAGATAAAAGCAATGTTGAAATAGTAGAATATCTAATTAAAAAAGGTGCTGATCCTGAAATAAAAGATCCAAATGGATCTGCGCCCTCATACTTTGCTGGTGGTAAAAATAAAGACAAAATAATTGAACTGCTTTCTCAAGCAATTAAGAAAAAACAGCAAGATTCTATTTTAAAAGAATGGAAAAGTGCCTTTTCTGCAAAAGAGATTGAAGAGATGCAATGTAACCCAAGCAATTTTTTCTCAGACTCTTCGGGTCAAAAGATTAATCAATGTGCTTTTGAAGAATTGCAACAAAAATATTTAGCAAATCTTGGCTCAAAAGAAAGTGGTCAAGATTTTAGTACAAAAAATCTAATATTAAGAGAAGATAAATCTCTATCTTCAAAAATTGAAGAATTGAGAGAGCATAACTCTCCATCCTCAACAATTACAGATGGTTCAAAATTGTTGTTTGGAGTTACTGCGGGAGTAGCTGCAAAACTTGTAGCTAAAAAATTCACTACTGAAGAAAAGCAGAAGAAAAACTTAGGCACTGTTAGATAATTATTTTTTAGCACAGATTTTGAAATGTTTTTAGCACTTTTTTGGCAAAATTATGATAAATATTTGGATATATTTTGAATAATTTTGTCAAAAAATAAGCAAAAACAGGGCTAAATATGGGATAAAAATAATTAGCTAACTGTGTCTAATAAAGCGTGTGACAAGGAATTGAATTGAGACAAAAAACTTTAAATAATTTGACTTAAGAACCTGTCTAAGAAATTTTTGTTTTAAAATGTAATATTTTTTTAGAGCCAATGAGCAAGAGGCTTTTGCTAAGCAACTTGTCGCCGCTGGCGGCGACTTTTTTCAAAAATAACCAGAAATAATTGTGTAAATAACGGTCAAAAATACAGAAATTTTGCAAAATAATTACAAAGCAATTCTTAATGAAATTCAAAAATTAATTTTTCAAACTGAAAATAATATTGTTAGAAATGTTACGCGACAAAAAGTGGAAATGGCATGGAAAATTGGCAAAGAAATTAATAAAAATTTGTTTGAAAATGACAAAGATGAAAGTGGCAGAAAACTAATTGAAAGATTGGAGAAGGATGTTGGTATTAGAAAAACCGTACTTTACAAAATGCGTAATTTTTATAAAACTTATCCCAAAATTCCCAAAGATGATGAAAGATTAAATTGGAGTCATTACCGAATTTTGAGTGAAATAAAAAAATCTGATGAGAGAAAATATTTGGAAAATTTGGTAAAGCAAAATGGATGGAATGACTGTGATTTACAAGAAGAGATGAATAAAATTAAATCACAATTGGTTGTTAAAAATAAAGTTTCAAATTTAGAAGAAAAAAAGAATTTAGTAATTCAGAAAGAAAATGTTGTTCAAAAAATTACCCCAACACGCGGAAAATTATTTTCGTACCAAATTGTAAAAATTGAAGGCGTTGCAGATTTTTTCTTTGATTGTGGTTTTGGCGTGCTTAAAAAAATGGATGTAAAATTGCCACAGGAAGTTAAAAAAGCAGATCAAATTGTTGCTGTTGAAAAAAAATCTTCAGAATATTTAGTTAAAAAAGATGTAATTCATCCACGCAAGATTTACTCTTACAAAGCTTATTTTGAAAGGGTGGTGGATGGAGACGCAATTCGAGTGAATCTTGATTTAGGTTTTGGAATTTTTCACCATGAAATTTTGCGTTTGGCAAAAATTAATGCACCAGAAATTGAGAGTGAGGCTGGGAAGAATGTTAAAAAAGTTTTGAGTAAAATGAAAAATATCTTGCTCAAAAATACGGAATTAAAATTACTCAATAATTGATGACGAAAGAAAATACTCAAATTAATCAAATCAAAGAATATCTAAGCTCAATAGTGAGAGCCATTGGTTCGGATGAATCAATACAAATTGATTTTAATTCGGATCAGGAAAATAATTTTTTTGCTTGGAATCAGAGTTTGGTGGATGGAAAGCTATTTGTTTTGCCGCAGATTTCGCAGGAGATCATGAAACAAACCCCTCATCTTCATTCTAAGCGCAGCGAAGAATCTTTTGATGATGAATCTGATTTAAGCTGGACGGGGTTTGTAACCCCGTCCACATGTTTAAAGCAGGTTAAAAAAAATGAACATGTGGATGGGGTTAAAAACCCCGTCCAGCTTGAGCATCCCATTCTATTTTGTGGAAGCCCAATAAAAAAATTCCGCGCCACCTCCGACATGGCGCTGTGTTATTTGCTATTCCACGACACAAAAATTCATCAAAAAACACAGCGCAATTTAGAAGAACAAAAATTCTTCGATGAATTTGAAAAAATTCGTGTAATTGCCAATGTTAAAAATTCTTACCAAGGCATTGTTTGGAACCTTTTGCATAAAATTGAAGAAGATATTTTTAGCGGCTCAACAAGCCTCTCTTTAATTTTACTTCAAGAAATTTTTGGTAAAAAACTTTTACCAAAAACTGCTCAAACTGCTAAAAATTTAGCTGAAAATTTAAATTCAAAAATCACTAAAGAGATTAAAAATCTTGCTAAAAAAGTTTCTAACCAAAGTGAATTTGAATTAGCTTTGGCAAAGGTTTTTGAAATGTTGAAAGATGAAGAAAATTCTAACGAAAAAAAAGACGATGAGAAAAAATCTGAAGCTCAAAGCAAAAAACCAAAAGATGATTTAAATAATTACGGGCAAGAAAATGTTGAAATGGAAGTTGAAGAAAACCCTTCATCTGGTGAAGAAGAAACATTAGCAGCACCTCAACCAGAAGATCAAAAAATTGTTGATTTTAAAGAAGATGAAAAGGGTGGTTTAGCTAAAGTTAAGCTTGAGAAACAGAGCCTTGAAGAAGATAAAATTGAATTTAAAAATGCTTACAAAATTTTTACCAGCAAATTTGATGAAATAGTTTTTCCACAAAAATTAGTTAGTAAAAAAGAGCTTGAACTTTTGCGTGATCAACTTGATTTAAAAATGGTAAAGCTTGACTCAATTTCAAAAAAAATGTCTTTGAAATTAAAAAGAAAACTAATGGCGAAGAAGCATTCTTACATTGAAAGAGACAATAGTAGTGGCGTTTTAGACCGAAAAAAACTTACAAAATTTGTGCTTGACCCTTTCATGGAAGATATTTGGGTGAATAATAAAGAGCGTGAATATCAAGACACTGCTTTGACAATTTTGCTGGATAATTCTGGTTCAATGCGCGGCAGTCCTATTGTAATGAGTGCTTTGGCGTGTGAAATTATTGCGGGAATTTTAGAAAAATTTTCAATTAAAACTGAAATTATTGGTTTTACCACAGCAGATTGGAAAGGTGGTAAGGCGCGTAAAATGTGGGAGAATTTGGGCAGACCACAAAATCCCGGAAGATTAAATGAGCTTCGTCACATTATTTACAAAAGTTCAAATCAGAATTTTAAAAAGGCAAAAGTGAATTTAGGCTTGATGTTGAAAGAAGGTATTTTGAAAGAAAATATTGATGGCGAGGCTTTGCTTTTTGCCAAAGCAAGATTAATGCAAAGAGATGAAAAACGAAAAATTTTGATGGTGATTTCTGACGGTACGCCAATTGATGATTCAACTAATTCAAGTAATGACAGTGATATTTTGAGTGATCATTTAAGGCATGCGATTAATAAAATTGAGAAACAATCAAAAATTGAAATTGTGGGAATTGGCATTGGGCATTCCACTGAAGATTTTTACCAAAATTCAATTACGATTAAAAGTTTGGAAGAATTGGGTGATGTGATGATTGAGAAGTTGGTAGATTTGCTTTAGGTTATACCAATTCCCATCTTTAATTAACTTTTTATGCTTCATCTTTTTGGTCTAAAATTTAGAATAAAAACCTTATGTACATCTATGTACATGCGGCTTTTCTTCTAAATTTTATCCTCAAAAATATTTCGCCTAAAAAG
>CAMDRL010000126.1 GCA_945906835.1 Rickettsia typhi | reverse complement strand
TCTTTGACTGGGAAAAATCAAGAAATGTCCAACAAAGATTTTCTAAGCAAACAAAATGCGGATTATCAAACTTCAAAATTAAAATTAAGTAAGAACCTAGGTGAAGGCGAAATTTGGAATGAAGAAAAAATTAAAGAACGAGCTAATTGGTTAATTGATATAGCCAAAAAAGTTTGGCCATACCCAATAAGTTCTTACAAAATAAAATCAGAAAATCAGCCAGATTTTTTTAGTTTACAGGAATTTGAAAAAGACAACATTGCCAAAACGGCGCCATTTTTAATCGAGATCGAAAAAAAGGAAATTCCAGTAAAAAAATGGAGAAATGTTATTGAAGAATTATTGAAAATATTTCATGAATTTTCTCCAACTGATTTTAATCGCATTTCAAATATGGCGGGGCTTGAAAAGCTTTTTAATAAAACAAAAGAAGGAAAATCATTTTCTAGAGAAATTAAAAGTGATATTATTTCTGGCTATGAAATTAATGTTAACCCATATGGAATTTTTAAAAATCTCAAAAAAATTTGCGAAGAAATAAATTTTGATAAAGAAATATTGATTTATTACAAACCAAAAGAGTCAAAATAAACCGCACTAATAAATTATAAAAAACATGACAAACGCATTAACATTGACGATCGAAAAAAATGGCGTGGCAAATTTGGTTTTTGATTTGCCGGATGAAAAAGTAAATAAGCTTTCGGCGCCAGTATTGGAAGAGCTGGAAAAGGCGTTAAATGTGATTGATGGAAATAAAGGAATTCGCATTCTTTTAATCACCAGCCACAAACAAAATATTTTTATTGCAGGCGCTGACATTAATGAAATCAAGGCTATTACCAATCCAAAAGATGCGTTGGCGAAAGTTTCTCGGGGTCAAAATGTGATTACAAAAATTGCCCAATTAAAAATTCCAACAATCGCCGTAATTGATGGCGCTTGCTTGGGTGGCGGTTTAGAACTGGCGCTGGCTTGTAAATATCGCGTTGCAATTGTTAGTCCAAAAACTTTATTAGGTTTGCCGGAAGTTAATTTGGGAATTATTCCCGGTTTTGGTGGAACGCAAAGATTGCCAGCTTTGGTTGGTTTGTCAGAATCTCTAAAAATTATTTTAGCTGGAAAGTCAGTTGATGCTAAAAAGGCTTTAAAAATTGGCTTGGTTGATGACCTTATTCGTGAAGAATTTTTAGAAGAAAAATTGAGTGATTTTGTAACTGAAATTTTAACAAAAGGTGAGGGCAATGCTTATTTACTAAGTCGCAAGCAGGCCAAGAAAAAGCGTTTTATTTTTGAATCAATTTTCTTTGGAAAATTTATCATCATTACTTTGGCAAAAAAAGATTTAATTGAAAAGACCAAAGGGCAATATCCAGCCCCTCTTTACGCTTTGGAAGTAATTAAAAGAACATATGGTAAATCAAATGTTAAAAAAGGTTTAGCAGTTGAATTAGAAGCTTTTTGCGAATTGGCTATTAGCGATATTTCAAAAAATTTAATTGAAATTTTCTTTATTAGTGAAGAGTTAAAAAAAGATTCTGGTGTTGAAAAAGATGTAGAAGTTAAGGAAATAAAAAATGCTGCTTTAATTGGCGCTGGTGTTATGGGTGGAGGAATTGCTTGGTTATTTAGTAACTATGATATTGAGATTCGAGTGAAAGATATTGCTCAAAATGCTATCTCTTTGGGCTATCAACAGGTTGTTAAAATTTACAATCAGCTGAAAAAAATTAGAAAATATACTGAATCGCAAGTAAATTTAAAAATTGCTAAAATTAGCACTGGCGTCGATTATACAGCTTTTGATAAAGCTGATATTGTAATTGAAGCGGTTGTAGAAAATATGAATATCAAGAAAAAGATTTTAGCTGAAGCCGAAAGCAAAGTTGCTGATAATACAATTATTGCTTCCAATACTTCTTCTTTATCAATTTCAGAAATGGCAAAAGATTTACAAAGACCAGAAAGATTTGCTGGTATGCATTTCTTTAATCCTGTGAATCGTATGCCTTTGGTTGAGGTTATTCGTGGCGAAAAAACTAATGACAAAGCTATTGCTACAATTGTTAAGCTTTCTAAAAAACTTGGCAAAACCCCAGTTGTTGTTAAAGATGTTCCAGGGTTTTTGGTGAATAGAATTTTACTTCCTTACATGAATGAAGCTTCTTATTTGCTGCAAGAAGGTGCTAATATTTCTTTTATAGATCATTTAATAGAAACATTTGGTATGCCGATGGGACCTTTTATTTTGGCGGATGTGGTTGGTATTGATGTTGGTGTAAAAGTTGCTCACAGCCTTTATGAAGGTTATGGAGAGCGCATGAGAGTGGCTGATATTTTAGACAAAATTTATAATGATCATAAAGAATTGTTGGGCAAAAAGGTTGGTAAAGGTTTTTATTCTTATAATTCAGATGAAAGAATTAAACCAATGTTGAATGGTAAAATTGCTGAAATTATTACCGATTTAAGAAAAGAAAAATTAATTGCCAAAAAAGCTTTTTCTGACTCTGAAATTGTTGATCGTTGTATTTTAACTATGGTTAATGAAGCCGCAAAATGTTTGGAAGAAGGCGTAGTTAAAAATGCTCGTTATCTTGATATGGCAATGATTATGGGAACTGGATTTCCTGCTTTCCGTGGTGGAGTTTTGCGTTACGCTGATTCTGTTGGTATCAAGAAAGTTGTGGTTAGATTGCAAGAATTTAATAAAAAATGTGGCGCAAGATTTGAAGTTAGTGAGTTATTAATTGAGATGGCTGATAAAAATCAGAAATTTTATTCATAATGAAAATTCTTGGTGTTGACCCAGGGCTTACTAAAACTGGTTTGGGAATAATAGAGGTAAAAAATAATAGCTTCTTTTTTATTGCTTGCGAAACCATTTACACCAACGCTTCAGATCCTTTAGTTACAAGGCTAAACCATCTTCACAAATCTTTATTTGAGTTCGTGAAAATTCATCAGCCAGATGAATCAGCAATTGAAGAAACTTTTATTAACAGCAATCCAACTTCTTCTTTAAAGCTTGGTCACGCCAGAGGAAGCTTAATTTTGAGTCTTGGATTATGTGGTTTAAATGTTGCGGAATATTCTACAACTGCAGTTAAAAAAGCGGTTGTTGGAGTTGGCAGAGCGGATAAAAATCAAATTATGACAATGGTAAAAATTCTTTTACCCAAGGCAACTTTTAAAACTGAAGATGAGGCAGACGCTTTAGCGGTAGCAATATGCCACAATAGTAACAAGAGCTTTAATAATTTTAAATAAATTAGTTGTTTAGCTCCAACTTCTTCTGGTTCGGATTAATATAAAATAAACTTGGGTTTATTTTATATTCTTCTATCACTTTTTCATAAGGAGTTTTAAATTTCAAAGCTTTCAGAGGTCGTTGGTAATTATAAACAAGTAAAAAGGCTTTCAGGTTTTGTTTTAGTTGATCTATGTCATCATAATGGTAAAGCTTTGTTGTGTGTTGTTTGATCACTCTATTTAAAACCTCAACCTGACCGTTAGTCCAAGGACGCTTAAATTTAGTTAAACGATGGTTCAATGTTTTGTTTTTGACAAATATAATCAAAACTATGAATTTTATTATTCTTTGGACGCAGGTCTTCAGCTAATAAAGCGTAAGTAAATTGAATTCCATTATCGGTTAGAATCTTATTAATTTTATAAGGATAATCCTTGATTAAATTATTTAGAAACAGGCAGCTATTTTTTACAGTCATTCTTTCAAATAGTTCCAGATAAACATATTTACTGGCTCTATCAACTGCTACAAAAAAATAAAACTTTTTTTGTATCAGCTTAATTTCGGTAATATCAATGTGGAAATATCCAATTGGGTAATCTTTGAATTTCTTCTTAACCCTAATATTTTCAAGGTCTGGAATAATATGAAGATTGTTTCTTTTTAGGCACCTGTAAAGATTTGATCTACTAAGATTTTTAATTTTATCTCGCAAAGAAATATAACAATCGTCAACGGACAGCTTGTTAATTCTACGAAATTCACAAACAATTTGTTGCTCAATTTCTGATAAAGAGCTAATAATTCTAATTGGTCCAGATGGTTTATTGGTAACAGACTCAGGCTTGCGCCATCTGGCAACTGTCTTTATATTCAAAGAGTATTTTTTTGCTAATTTAGCGAGGCTCTCTTTAGATTCTTGAATTAAGCTGGGCTGATGATATTTTAAACTCTAAAGAATAATTGTTTTTTTGTTTTGTGGACATAGTTTTGATTTT
>CAMDRL010000125.1 GCA_945906835.1 Rickettsia typhi | reverse complement strand
AATACAAATCCTTTTTCTGGAAGCCCAAATTCCTGTCTTGTAACAGCATTGGTTGGAAGAACTTTTTTCGAATCATTTACTTGGTAACTTGGTAAATAAATAATTTTTTCAGAATAATATTTCTGATGCTCTTGAGGAATTATTATTGGATCAGCTATCAGATAATCAAAATAGCTTGCCGCCATGGTACCAAGATAGCCAATGTAGCTCATTTGTATTGGCGCTGCTCGCATAGCGAATATTTCTGTTCTGCCATTTTTAGTATATCCACCTAAATCTACAGCTATGTCTATTTCCAGATTTCTGGAAAGTATTGCAACATCTTTATCAAGCGTTTTACTGACATCGTGAAAATGATCAACTCCAGCTTCAATACGATTGGTCATTTCATCTTTTGAATCAGAAAATGAAAAGGCGTGAATTTCAAATTTATTTCTATCATGCCTTTCATAAAGCTCTGCGGTTAGAAATGAAACTGGGTGATTTTTAAAATCTGCAGAAAAATATCCTATGCGAATTTTATCTCGCTTTGAATATAGATTGATTTCTGGCAAAATATTGTTAGGTGAGTATTTTGCCTCCACTAAAATTTCGGCAGTTTTTCTATGAATCTCTAAATTATCAATAAGAGCCAGTATGGAAAATCCATCCGAAACTTTTTCATTATTTTTGATTTTATTAGTTATTTCATTAAGACGAGATTGAAAATTATCCCACATGCAAACCCTCATTCTTGTGAATAAAACAATACTCAAAAGAAAATCCATTTTAGGATTAATTTCAATGGCGCGTTCATAACTTATTATTGCCTCATCTAATCTTTTGATTTCTTTGAGAATATTTCCACGATTATAATATGCATCAGCATGCTCAGGTTTTAGTTCAATGGCATTATCATAACTTATTACCGCCTCATCTAATCTTTTAAGATCTCTAAGTACATTTCCGCAATTATAATGCGCATCTGCATAATCAGGTTTGAGTGTGACAGCATAATTACAGCTTATTAATGCCTCATCTAATCGATTAAGTTCTCTAAGTAAATTGCCGCGATTGCTATAAGCGTATATATGATCAGGTTTGAGTGTAATAGCCTGATCATAGCTTTCAAGCGCCTCATCCAATCTTTTAAGCTCTCGTAGTGCATTAGCTCGATTATTAAGAGAGGAAGGTTGATTAGGAGATATGCTTAATGATTGATTAATAATTTTTAAACCTTCTTCAAAATTACCTCTTTGAAATGCAATTCCAGCTAAATTGTTTAGTATCAATATATTGTTTGGCAATGATTCTAATAATTTTTTATATTTAACCTCTGCTAAATCAAATTGACCTGATTGATGTAATGCAATTGCATCTTGAAACATTTGGTTTTGTTTTACTGTTACTGCTGTTGGTTTTTTATTGTTCATTTTTCTTTTATTGCGAAGACGCGATTAATCTTTAGGAATAATTTTTTTGATTTCTTCGCGTACAATTTCTTCAACTAAATTTGCCAAATGATCGTTAAGCCATTTTTCTAATTTTGGCTCCATTAATTGTACTGCTAATTCACTAAATGCAGAACTATTTGGATTAGAAAAACTTTTCATTCCATGTACAACATTATTGGCATCAATTAATTTCTTGATTGAACTGGTGGTTTGTTGTAAAGTTTTTTCGCTTATCAGGGACTGATCAGCTTGATCTTTTTTAGTAGGAATTGGAGAAACATTTCCAACATTGGGAATATTAGGTATCTGCTTAACTACTGTTTTAATTGGTTCTGGCTTTTTTTCTTCTATAATTTCATCTTCAGAATCTAAATCAATATCGCTAAGAAAATCTTTATCTTCAGATTTTTTTCTATCAAAGAAATCATCATCTTCGTCTTCGTCAAAATAATTTACCGCTTCTTCTTTCTTTGGAGCTGATTTAATTTCTTCTTTTATATTTAAAGATTCTTCAATGTCTAAATCCAAATCTTCATCTTCATCAAAATAATTTACAGCTTCTTGTTTCTTTTGCTCTGTCTTAATTTTTTCTTTTTTATTTACAAGTTCATCAATGTCTAAATCTTCATCTTCGTCGTCTAAAGTAAGGAAATCTTCATCTTCATCAAAACCTAAATCATGACTTTGTAAATCATCTTTTTTAACTTCTGGTTTAAGATCTTCATCACCATCAAGATCTAAATCGTCTAAGTCTAAGTCTTCTTCGTCTTTTGCCAAAACTTTATTTTCAACTTTATTTTCTATGGGAGTTTTACTTGGAGTTGGAGAAATTTCTTCTTTTTTAACTTCAGCTTCAAGAAGATCATGTTGTAAAAAAGATTTTTTTGTTTCAACTATTTCATCATCAGCTTCAAATAAAAAATCATCATTATCTTGAGTTAGAGGATTAGAAATGAATGGATTTTCTTCATGATCTTCTTCATCCATGAAATCAACAGCGGATTTTTTTTGATCATTATTATCTAATTCAGAATCTTTATTTAAAGCTTGATTTTCTTGGGCTGGAGCGGCATTTTCTTCAGTAGTTTTTTTCTCAGGAGAAATATAAGCAAATTCATCGCCACTAAAAGCCGAGGTTTTTTTCGGATCTTTTTGATCAAACTGAATCATTTTTCGCTTGATACTTTCTAAAATCGAAAGAGTATTTTTTTCTGCCATAAATATTATGTATTTTGTTTAAGTTTGCTTTATTACTGCATCTTCTCATCAAAAGAGTAAGTTTAAATTCTAAACCATCCTCTATGTAAACAATATGATCTCTTTTTCACAAGAAAAAACAACAAAAATGAACAAAAATTTTCGTAATTTAATAATCTGGATTTTTATTGGACTGATTGGCACTTCTGCTTTTGGAGGAATCGCTTTAATTCGTGGTGAAAAAATATCTTCTTTGTGGTTTGTAACCGCTTGTATTTGCACTCAACTAATTGCCTATCGATTTTATAGCGCTTTCATTGCGGCAAAAATTTTAGGAGTTAACGAGAATATCCCTACTCCCGCTTATAAAATGAATGATGGTAAAGATTTTGTGCCAACTAAAAAATGGATTGTTTTTGGACATCATTTTGCCGCAATTGCTGGACCCGGTCCTTTAATTGGACCAACTTTAGCAGCGCAATTTGGCTATTTACCTGGAACTTTGTGGATTTTAATTGGTTCGGTTTTAGCTGGTGCGGCGCAAGATATGATTATTTTATTTTCTTCCGTGAGAAGAAATGGCAAGAGTTTGGGGCAGATGATTAAAGATGAGCTTGGAGCTGTTGCTGGTTACGCTGCAATGCTTGGAACTTTAGCGATAATTATTATTTTAATTTCAGTTTTGGGATTGGTGGTTGTGAAAGCTTTGATGCACAGCCCTTGGGGAACTTTTACAGTGGCCTTGACAATTCCAATTGCAATGTTCATTGGAATTTATCTTTCCTACATCAGACCTAACGCCGTTTGCGAAGCCAGTATAATTGGTTTATCACTTTTTTTATTGGCGGTTTATGGTGGAAAAATTGTTCATTACGACCCTGCTTTAGCGCAAATTTTTGATCTTGATGGAAAATTTTTAGCAATTTCAATTATTATTTATGGATTTTTAGCGGCAGCACTTCCGGTTTGGTTGTTGCTGGCGCCTCGCGATTACCTTTCTTCTTTTTTAAAAATTGGCACAATTTTTCTTCTAACAATTGCAATTTTGATTTTTAGACCAGAAATTCAAATGCCAGCTTTAACGCAGTTTATTGATGGAAGCGGTCCAATTTTTAGTGGCAAGATTTTTCCATTTTTATTCATTACAATTGCTTGCGGTGCAATTTCTGGATTTCACGCTTTAGTTGCTTCGGGAACAACGCCAAAAATAATTTCTAGCGAAAAAGATATTAGATTAATTGGTTATGGAAGTATGTTGCTTGAAGGCTCGGTTGCAATAATGGCAATTATTGCTGCCTGTGTTTTGGAACCCGGAATTTATTTTGCCATTAATTCTTCTGCCGCTGCTCTTGGTGGTGGAGATGCGCAGCTTGCTGTACAAACTGTCAGCTCTTGGGGTTTTCCCGTTACTTTGGAAACCATGAATAATTTAGCATTAGAAATGGGCGAAAATACTTTATTTTCAAGAACTGGTGGAGCGCCTTCCCTTGCGGTTGGAATGGCTCATATTTTTTCTTCAGCTTTTGGCAGTAATTTAATGGCAATGTGGTATCATTTTGCCATTATGTTTGAAGCAATTTTTATTTTAACAACTTTGGATGCTGGAACTCGCGTTGCCAGATTCATGCTTCAAGATTTATTGGGAAATATTTATAAACCTCTTG
>CAMDRL010000124.1 GCA_945906835.1 Rickettsia typhi | reverse complement strand
AGTTATCTATTAGCAATATCAAGTTCGATATTTTTACTTAAAGCATATTCAAAACGATCGCCATTACTTAAAAGTTTTTCTTTATCGTAATAAAGTTCTTCGCGAGTTTCAGTGGCAAATTCAAAATTAGGGCCTTCAACAATTGCATCAACTGGACAAGCTTCTTGGCAGAAACCACAATAAATGCATTTTAACATATCAATATCATATTTGGTGGTTCTTCTGCTTCCATCAGCTCTTTCTTCAGCTTCAATTGTAATTGCTTGCGCTGGGCAAATTGCTTCACAAAGTTTACAAGCAATGCATCTTTCTTCGCCATTGGCATAACGGCGCAAAGCGTGTTCACCACGAAATCTAGGGCTTAAAGGACCTTTTTCATAAGGATAATTTATAGTAACTTTTGGCTTAAAGAAATATTTTAAAGTCAAAGTGTGACCGATAAAAATCTCTTTTAGAAAAAGTGAAAATGCGGTTTTAAAAATATACATTTTGTTAAAATTTATGAGTAAACAATAATAGCTGCACTACCTACAACCCAAATCAAAGAAATAGGCAAAAATACTTTCCAACCTAAACGCATCAATTGGTCATAACGATATCTTGGCAGAGTTGCGCGAACCCAAATGAAACAGAAAAGCAAAATAAATATTTTTGCCATTAACCAAATTGGACCAGGAATTGCGTTTAATATTGAAATATCAAAAGGCGGTAACCAGCCACCTAAAAACAGAATTGAGGCAAAAGCTGAAATTAAAATCATATTAGCATATTCACCAAGGAAAAACATTGAAAATGGCATTGAACTATATTCCACATTATAACCAGCAACAAGCTCAGATTCAGCTTCTGGAAGGTCAAAAGGCAAACGATTTGTTTCTGCCAAAGCTGAGACAAAAAACACCACAAACATTGGAAAAAGTGGCAAAACAAACCATCTTTCTTCTTGAGCTAAAACAATTTCACTAAGATTTAAAGAGCCAGTCCACAAAATAACTGAAACAATCACCAAGCCTATTGAAACTTCATAAGAAATCATTTGCGCTGAAGAGCGAATTGCACCAAGAAAGGCATATTTAGAATTACTTGCCCAACCCGCAATTATAATACCGTAAACACCAAGAGAAGAAGTGGCTAAAAGATAAGTAACGCCAACATTAATATCAGAAATAACGAACTTTTCGCTAAAAGGAATTACTGCCCAACCAATTAAAGCCAAAACAAAGGTAATAACTGGCGCAAGTAGGAATAATATTTTATTAGCATTTGCTGGAATAATAACTTCTTTAAACATCAATTTCATACCATCAGCAAGCGGCTGTAATAAACCAAAAGGACCCACAACATTTGGACCTTTTCTAAGTTGCATTGCTCCAATAACTTTTCTTTCCATTAAAGTTAAATAAGCAATTGCGCCAACAAGAGGCAAAACCACCAACAAAATATTACCAACAATTGGTAAAACTGTTGTTAGAATTACAGGCAAAATAACATCGTTAAACTGTTTTAGAAACTGCTCCATTTTACTGATTTTTTACTGATTTAAGTTATAGACTAAAATATAGACTAAAATTTTTATGAGTTTATTTTTCATTTTGAGAATGTCAACAGACTCTAGCTGATTGACCACATCAAGACAAATCAATTAATCATAAGCGTTGTCATATTTAAGAAATATTCAAGAGTTTTAAATATTACCACACCAATAACTACAGTAATTATTCCACATACCAAATCATCTAACATAACTCCAACACCACCTTTCATATTTTTATCTATGGTACCAATTATTGATGGTTTTGCTATATCAAGAAGTCTAAACAAAAGAAAGCAGAAGCTGACATGCGAAATAATAATTAAAAAATTAATACGAGCATTATCTACGATAAAATAATAAGGCTTAACAAATGGGTAAGTTATTGATAAAGCAACTATCTGCCCCATCACCTCATCTAAAACAATAGAAGGATCATCTTCAGTACCAGTAACTTTAGAATAAATTGGCACAATAAAAACTCCATAAATAAAAATGATAAATGCGATCACGACCCACATAGTAGTTTCAACATATATTGATATTTGCTTTAAAAAGAAAAAGTAACTCACCATAAGCCAAAGGCAAGTTGTAATAAGACTGGCAAATGTTCCTGGTCCATATTTCCATTTACCACAACCAAAAAATGTTAAAATAACTTTATGATAATTCATTGAATCTTTACTAATTTTTCCTATTGTCATTAGATGTTTTAAATATCTGTCTTTTATTTTTAAGGCTCTTTTTAAAGCAATTTTATGTGGTTTATGATATTTATAAACAGCGGTATTTTGTGTTTTTTCTGTCATATTATTGGTTAAAAGTTTTCAGAACTTCCAAATAGGTTTGCTGTAATTTAAAAATATCTTCTAAATAAGCAAATTCATTAATTTGATGTGCGGTTTTGTTAATTAGACCGAATTCTACAACTTCCGCATAATCTTTGATAAATCTAGCGTCAGAAGTTCCTCCACTTGTACTTAAAACAGGTTTGTTTCCACAAACTTTTTCAATCGCATTGGTTAAAGTTTGAGCTAATAACTTTGGAATACTCAAAAAAGATTCGCCACTAGTTTTGTAAGTTAGTTCATATTTTGCCCCCAAACCTTCTGCTGATTTTTTACAAGCATATTCAACCAATTCTATTACAGATTGCGAGCTATGAATATCATTAAATCTCACATTAAAATTAGCTGAAGCCTCATTTGGAATTACATTATTACCCAAATTTTGCGAAGAAATTGCCGTCACTTCCAAATTAGTTGGACCAAAAAATTTGTTGCCATTATCAAATTTATGATCTTTCAAAAGCTTCAAAAGATTAAATAAAATTGTAGTTGGATTTATAGCATTTTCAGGATATGCTGCGTGACCTTGTTTACCAATAATTTTCACTGAAAAATTAATACTGCCACGACGACCAATTTTCATCATTTCGCCAAAAAATTCTGGATTGGTTGGCTCTCCAACAATACAATGAGTAATTTTTTTACCAGATTCTTCCATCCATTTTAAAACTTTTTTTGTACCATTAATACTGTCCGCTTCTTCATCATTAGTGATTAAAAATCCAATACCAAAATTAGGCTTTTCTGAAGCTAAAAATTCTTCAACAGCCGACATAAAACAAGCAATAGCGCATTTCATATCAGCCGCACCACGACCAAATAAATTTCCATCAACAATTGTGGCAGAAAAAGGATTATATGTCCAAGATTCAAGATTGCCTGCCGCCACCACATCGGTATGTCCAGCAAAATATAAAATTTTATCAGAGTTTTTTGGATTAAAAACCGCATGCAAATTATTCACTTTGTAAGAACCATCGCCATCATATTCTAAAATATCGCAGGCAAAACCTAAGTTAAACAAATAGTCGTATAAAAATTTTATCACCTCATCATTTTTGCCGCTTAAAGATGGAATTTGAATTAGCTTTTGTGAAAGTGTAACGGCGTTTTGATTGGTCATTGTATCAATATTAATTTTACTTTAATTATTTAAATCAGAACGATAATTATTATTTAATTGAATTTTCCACAATAAACAAAATAATTACCCAAACTTATTAAATCCCCCCAATCTTCTAAATCAACAAAACAATGTTAGACATAAAATGGATTAGAGAAAATCCAGTGGCTTTTGATGCGGCAATGGACAAAAGAAATAATAATACCAGAGCTGAAACTTTGCTTAAAATTGATGAAGAAATAAGAAAAAAAACTTTTCTTATGCAAGAATTGCAATCTCAAAGAAATAAAATTGCTAAAGATATTGCTGAAATAAAAATAAAAGGTGGCGGCATTATCAATCAAATCTTACTTCAATCTGAAGCTTTTTCAGCCAAAGTAAGACTATCTACGAATTCCCGACCATACAATCTCATGAACGAATCTCAAAAGATTCAAAAAGATAAAGATTTGAATACAGTCCAATCAAATGAAGAAAAAGAAAAACAACTTTCTCCTAAATTTGAAGAATCAAAAAAAATCAGTCTCCAGATAGATAGTCTTAAAATTGATATTTCCCTACTAAATGAAGAATTAAATCAATTCATAAGTTTAAATCCAAATATTACGCATGAAACAGTTCCCGTTGGAAGGGATGAGGAAGAAAATATTGAAATTGAAAGATTTGGTAAAATCAAAATTTTTGATTTTTTACCAAAAACTCACTTTGATCTTGGAGAAAATCTAAAAATGCTTGATTTTGAACAATCTGCCGTAATTTCTGGTGCCAGATTTTCAACTTTAAGTGCCAATCTTGCAAAATTA
>CAMDRL010000123.1 GCA_945906835.1 Rickettsia typhi | reverse complement strand
TTTCAATCCCCCTACTTGATAAGGAGGGGTTAGGGGCGGTAGATATGCGCACTGGGTATTTTATTATCTAGGATGAAACTTCCCATAAACACTCAACAAACGATTAGCGTCAACCTTAGTATATCTCTGCGTAGTTGATAAACTCTCATGTCCCAAAAGCTCTTGAATCGTTCTTAAATCGCCACCAGCTTCAAGCAGGTGAGTTGCAAAAGAATGTCGAAAAGCGTGAGGTGTGATGGTTTCTTGTAAATTCAAATTTTGGCGAATATTTTGAATTACTGCGCTGAAGTCTCTTCTGGTGTAAGGCTTGCCTTTTGGAGTTAAAAAAATTGGCTGATTAGAAATAATTTTAAAAGGACAAATTTTTAAATAATCATCAATTTTTTTCTTCACAATTGGCAAAAGTGGAACCAAGCGTTGTTTTTTACCTTTTCCATTAATTATTAAAGTTTGATTATTTTCTAATGAATTTTTAGTAACTGATAAAGCCTCTGAAATACGCAATCCGCAGCCATAAATTAAAGTTAACAAAGCCTCATCTCTTTTGCTTTGCCAAATATCTTTATGACTTTTTTCAATTTCTTGTAAAATTTTTGTAATATCAATTTGATCAACTGCTTTGGGAAGCGATTTGGCTATTTTGGGAGTTTTTACTTTTTCAATTTCTTGATTTATGAGCAAAGCATTTTCACCACAAAATCTGAAGAAAGATCTAAGGCTGGAAAGGGCTCTTGCATTTGAAGCGTTATTGTGATTGTTTAATCTTGAAGATAACCATCCTCTAAAATCTCTGACAATTAAATTTTCTAAATCATTTTTACTGATAATTTTTTCTTTTACTTTAAAAAGATAATTGAGGAAATAGAAAATATCTATTCTGTAGGAATTTAAAGTGTGGGTGGAATATCTTTTTTCAACTTCTAAAAATCTAAAAAATTTTTCGATCAGAGAAATTAATGTGGAATCGCATTTTTCATTAATTGTTACAGCGCCAGACATTCATTGATATTCAAAAGATTTAAAAAAGGGGGTTTTAAAATGAAAAACTTTATCAAGATAATTTCAGTAAAATTTCGAGTAAAATTTCCAGTAAAATTTCCAATAATTTTTCCAATAATTTTTCCAATAATTTTTATTTTCGCAATAGCTGTTTCTGGGGAATCTCAAGCAGCAGCAACTGAAAAATGGAATAGTGAAGAAGGTTTGAAAAGGCTTAAACAAAGCCAATTCAATAATGATTTTTATCAACTAGCCAATTATTACCAGCCGCAAATTAACCCACTTTATTGTTCTGTGGCAACTGGAGTTATGTTGTTGAATGCAATTGAAGGTGATAAAATTGTAAGTCAAAAAGAAAATGAAGTGCAAAAACCAGAAGCTCTTGGTGGTGGTGTAATTGAGTTTCATTCTTATTCGCAATTAGGTTTTTTAAATGAAAAAACTGATGTTATAAAAAAGCGTGAAATCATTCAAATGAAGGATGCAAAAGAAATAAAAGATGGTAAGAAAATTTATGATGCTGGAGTTTCTTTGGCAGATTTTTCTAAGATTTTATCTAAGGTTTATGGTTTGAAAGTTAAGGTGAATTATGCTGATAAAAATGATGAAAAATCAGTTAATAAATTTCGCAATGATCTTAAAAAATATTTAACAGAGAATAAAAAATTTATTGTAGTAAACTTTGATGGTGAGATGATTGGTATTAAAACTAGAGGTCACATTTCGCCTGCTGTGGCTTATGATGAGGCTGGTGATTCTGTTTTGGTTTTAGATGCGGCTTTGCATAAAA
This sequence comes from Rickettsia typhi, assembly GCA_945906835.1. Taxonomy (GTDB): domain Bacteria; phylum Pseudomonadota; class Alphaproteobacteria; order Rickettsiales; family UBA1997; genus UBA2645. The sequence continues at coordinate 2,578 of CAMDRL010000123.1, read as the reverse complement.
ATTCATGGTATTGGGCTGGAGTTAAAGAATTATATAATGCTATGAATAGTAAGGATGGGGATAGGTTTAGAGGGTATTTGGTGGTTGGGAAGTAAAATTCTTAACTCTAATCATCATGGACTTAAGCTGGACTCTCTCCTGACCCAGTCCATATGTTCATTTAAAAGTTATAATATGAAATGAATGTGAGGACGGGGTTGGGAGACCCTGTCCTGCTTAAGCGCTTGTTGCAAACTCAGAATAAAAATATAAAAAATTACAAAAATAACCAAAAACAAAAATGTCATTAACAGAAAACCTCAACCAACCACAAAAAGAAGCAGTTCTTCAAACTGAAGGACCATTGCTAGTTCTTGCAGGCGCAGGCACTGGAAAAACCAGAGTTCTAACCTCGCGCATCATCCATATTGTAAATTCCTATTTAGCCTCACCATTACAAATTCTCTCCGTAACCTTTACCAACAAGGCAGCAGCGGAAATGAAAAAAAGAGTTGGTGAAATTATCGGTGATCAAGTTCATAATTTATGGATTGGCACATTTCACTCAATTGCAGCAAGAATTCTGCGTCGCCATCCTGAAGTTGTAGGTTTGCGCAATGACTTTACAATCATTGATTCCGACGATCAAACTCGCTTGTTAAAACAAATAATTACTGACTTGGGAATCGATATTAAACAATTTCCCCCTAAAGTTTATTTAAGCATTATTTCTCGTTTAAAAGATAAAGTTGTCACACCATCAAGACTTGACTCTAAATCGCCAGAAGCAAGTTTACCTAAGCTAAAAGAAGTTTATGAAACTTATCAATATCGCCTTAAAAGCATGAATGCCTGCGACTTTGGTGATTTGCTTTTATATAATTTAGAAGTTTTCGAAAAAGCCCCAGAAGTTTTGGCTTATTATCAAGATAAATTTCGTTACATTTTAGTTGATGAATATCAAGACACCAATAATGGTCAATATCGCTGGCTTTTAACTTTGGCGGCAATTCATAAAAATATTTGCTGTGTGGGAGATGATGATCAATCAATTTATTCTTGGCGTGGCGCAAATATTACCAATATTTTGCGTTTTGAAAAAGATTTTAAAGATGCTCAAGTAATTAGATTAGAACAAAATTATCGCTCAACCAGCAACATTCTAAAAGCTGCCGATTCAGTAATTTCTAAAAATAAAGAGCGACATGGCAAAAAACTTTGGACAGATGAAAAACATGGAGAAAAAGTAAAAGTAATTTCTTTTGCTGATGATAGAATGGAAGCGCAAACAGTTTGTTCGTTAATCAAACAACATTACGCCACTGGAATAAAGTTAAGCAACATGGCGGTTCTTGTGCGCGCTGGCTATCAAACCAGATCTTTTGAAGAATCTTTCATGCAAAATTCTCTTTCTTATCGAGTAATTGGTGGTTTGAAATTTTATGAAAGAATGGAAATTCGTGATGCAATTGCCTATTTACGCGTGGTGGCAAATCCTTCTGATGATTTAGCTTTAAGCAGAATTATCAATGTACCAAAACGCGGCGTTGGTGAAAGCACAGTTAGTAATCTTTATCAAAAGTCAAAAATTGATGGAACTTCGCTATTTAAATCTATCAAAAAATCTATTGAAATTGGTGAGTTAAAAGGTAAAGCAAAAGATGCTTTAAAGTCTTTAATTGACTACATTGATAAATGGAATGGCATGTTAGAAACTATTAAGCTTTCTGAATTGGCTGATGTGGTGATGAAAGAATCTGGATATATTAAAATGTGGCAAAATGAAAATAGCTTAGAAGCGCAAGGCAGAATAGAAAATATTCAAGAATTTGTCAGAAGTTTAGAAGAATTTTCATCCTTAGTAGAATTTTTAGAATATGTTTCTTTGGTAGAATCTCGCGATGATAAATCAGCCAATGACGCTGTAAATATTATGACGGTTCACGCAGCAAAAGGTTTGGAATTTGATTTAGTTTTTGTTCCCGGTTTAGAAGATGGAATTTTTCCAAGCTCAAGATCAGTGGAAGAGAAGGGTGGATTGGAGGAAGAAAGAAGATTGCTTTATGTGGCAATTACCAGAGCCAGAAAAAATCTTTATCTAACTTACGCCAAAAGTCGTTATATTTTTGGTGATTATCAAATGTCTTTACCATCAAGATTCATTCAAGAATTACCAGAATCTGAAATTGATTTTGAAGAAAAATTTTCTGGATCAGGGTTTGGATTTAATACTAGTTTTGATTATTCTAGATCTAATAAAGCCGAAAGTTCTAATGCTCCAAAATGGCAAGCAAAACAATCTTCAGACTTCTTTATAAATAATGACGATAAGAAATATGCTCAAAAATTTTCTCAAGTTGCCGCTGTTTCAAATTCTACAAAATCAGAAAATTCACCATTAAATAAAAGAGTTTTTCATCAAAAATTTGGTTATGGAAAAGTGATTTCTGTTGATGGAAATAAGTTTGAAATTAGTTTTGAAAAGACTGGGAAGAAGACGGTGATTAGGGATTTTGTGACTTTTGCTTGAAGCTGTTCTTAAATGCGCAATTTGCATCCATAAAACCGTTGGTTGAGAGTAGTTGAAACCATCGGAAGG
>CAMDRL010000122.1 GCA_945906835.1 Rickettsia typhi | reverse complement strand
ATATTGTATTTAGCTTTTAGATATACAGCCTGAATATTTCTAAATGTGGCTATATCTTTGGTTTTTGATAATAAAATCTCAAGTGACTTTGTATCGCATTTTTGCCAAAATTCTATTCTTTTCATAAATATAAACATTTGAAATTGATTCATGTTTATAATTTATGGAACTTAGTTATAGATTGCAACTTGGTATGAATTTGCTGCAGACAAAGAAGCAAGATTTGGAGCTAAAAGCAAAAAGAAATTTTGGTTTGGATATAAAAAACATGTAAGCGTTGATATGCAATCAGGCTTGATTAATAAGGTTGCAATTACTTTGGTGGAAGTTATTGATTCCGAAGGCTTCAAACATGTTACGCCAAAACAAGGAGCAGCCTATGCCGATAAAGGCTACTGCGATAAAAATGTGCAAATGGTTGCAAAGGCAAATAATCTCCACCTCTGCGCCATCAAGAAAAATAATATGAAAGACAAAAACCCTGATCTTGATCTTTATTACTCTGGCATCAGAGCACCATATGAAAGAGTTTTTTCTCATTCAAGCAAAAGAACAAGGTATCGAGGATTGGTTAAAAACCAGTTCCACGCCTTTATGCAAACAATAGCCTTCAATCTCAAAAGATTGGTGGTTTTAATAACAGAAAATTCAGGATTAATGGTTAATCAGGCCGCCAATTCTTTGATCTTAGCAACATAAACAAGGTGTTCTTGCGTTTGCCTGCCTAAAGCGGCGAAGGGCGGCGAAGGATTGGGAATTGTGGGAAAAATATTAAAATATTGAGGATAATTTTTGAAAATTTAAGAAATTACAAAAAATTTCTAACAAAATTTTTTTAATTATTTGGTTTTTAAAAAGTTTTTAGTTTAGGTTTTTAAAAAGTTTAGATTTGTAACTGTCCCATAATTCAAAATTTACAAAAACCTACAAATTAATTTAGCATACTTAATTTTTATCAACACAAGCCAGACAATCTAAAAATGATAAAATTGCCCATAATTCTTCCAGAAATTGACCCAATTGCACTTTCACTTGGACCAATTGCCATTCGCTGGTATTCCTTAGCTTACATAGCTGGTATTTTATTCACATTATTTTGGCTAAAAAAACTCAATCAAAAAGATAATTTTTTATCTCAAAAAGCCTATGATGATTGGTTAGTTTGGGCAGTATTATCAATAATTCTTGGTGGTAGATTGGGATATGTTTTTTTCTACAATTCATCTTATTTTTTAGAAAATCCTCTAGAAATTTTTGCCTTCTGGCAAGGTGGCATGTCATTTCATGGCGGGCTTTTAGGATCAATTTTTGGCATGTGGTTATTTGCCAAAAAATATAAAGTTAACTTTTTACAACTTACAGACGCCCTATCAATTGCGGCACCAGTTGGACTATTTTTTGGTCGTTTAGCTAATTTTGTAAATATGGAACTTTATGGGAGAGTCTCTGGTTCAAATTTTGGCATTATTTTCCCAAATGCTGGAGATTTACCCAGACATCCAAGTCAACTTTACGAAGCAGCTTTAGAAGGAATTTTATTATTTCTAATTCTATTTTCCCTCAACAATTTCACAAAAATTAGACAAGTTAAAGGTTGCTTAAGCGGCTTGTTTCTAGTATTTTATGGTAGCTTTAGAATCTTGATCGAGAATTTCCGCGAGCCCGACACTCAAATAGGATTTCTATTTGACAATGTTACAATGGGTCAGTTGTTATCTTTACCTCTAATTTTATTAGGAATTTTTTTGGGAATTTTTCCAATTTTTTTAGAAAATTTTTCCCAGAAAAGAGTTCTAAAAAAATAAATTTTGAAAACTTTTAAAGAAAATTCTTGTAAAGATTTTGCCCACTACACCCCTAATCTTCAAGGACATGTGCATAGCTTAGAGCGTTGACAATAAAGGCTTCGCAATAACAGATAGCCTAGGTTTTAAGTTCCATCGCCTGTCAAGAAATTTATTTGAGATAATTAAAAATAATCTTCTTTACAAAGAGGAAATTCTCAAAAAAATGCAGGCAACAATTTTAAAAAATATAAATTTTTCTAGAGATATTTAAAAATATCATCGATTTACCATAGATAAGTTAACCTAATATCATAAGAGTTAGCTCACTAATCATCTTAAATAGACAATCGAGAAATCTCCAGAACAACTAAAACAAGATATTAAAAAAACAAATGTCCGTAATTCAAATTAACCCAAAAGAAGCGTTCGATATTTTAAAAAGTGATAAAAACTCTGTTTTAGTCGATGTTAGAACTTTTGAAGAGTTTAAGTTCGTAGGTTTGGTTGACCCAGCTGATTTTAATGACAGAATGACTTTACTTCCTTGGCAACTATTTCCAGAAATGCAAGTCAATCAAGAATTTGCTTCCGAATTAGAAGAATCTTTAAAAAACCTTTTTGGCAATGCTATTGAAGAAGTGAAAATCATCTTTCTTTGCAGAACTGGAGGCAGATCTAATGCTGCAGCAAATCATGCTATTAATCTTGGTTACAAAAACTGCTACAATTTAGCTTCTGGCTTTGAAGGCGATTTTAACAAATTCTCTCAAAGAGGTCAAATAAGTGGCTGGAAAGCTGAAAATTTACCATGGAGGCAGAGTTAATGACATCTGACTTAGCTTTGCGCTCAACTTTACAAGATAATCAAACAAGCTTCCTAAGCGACTTTTTTAATGAATGTCAAAAAGAATTTGGCGCAGAAAGCTTTTCAAAATGGCTTTCCAAATTAGAAATATTTTCCGAATCAGAAAGTGAAGTTATTTTTGGCGCACCTTCAAAATTCATTAGAGATTGGGTTATCAGAGAGTTTTTAGAGCTTAGACAAGGCAAAAACTTACTTAATTTAGCGCAAATTTTACGCCCACAACTTAAAAAAATTTCTATTGTTCACATCACAAGACAGCAAGAACAAAAAACCGAAAACCAATCATCTCAAGATAATAAAGTTATTAATCTTTCTAAATATGATAATGTTTTTGCCTTTGGAACAGATCTAAACCCTCGTTATAATTTCGCTAATTTTGTTACCGCTAAATATAATAAATTAGCTCTTTCAATGGCAAAAATTGCCGCTGGACTTGAAGGCCAAATTAACTTATTCGACGAAGCTATTCCACTTTTCATTCATGGTGGAGTTGGCATGGGAAAAACTCATTTAGCGCAAGCGATTGCTTGGCAAATCAAAGAAAAAGATAAATCAAAAAAAGTTGTTTATCTCTCAGCTGAAAAATTCATGTATCATTTTGTGCAATCAATTCGCAATAATGATGTGATGGATTTCAAAGAAAAAATGCGCTCAATTGATGTTTTGATAGTTGACGATGTGCAATTCATCGCTGGCAAAGAAGGTACTCAACAAGAATTTATGAACAGCTTTAACCGCCTTGTTGAAGAAAATAAACAAGTAGTTTTAGTTTGTGATCGCTGCCCTTCTGACTTAGAAAATATTGATGAAAAATTAAAATCCCGCATTTCAGGTGGTATGATTGTTAACTTCAAAAACCCAGATTATCAAGATCGTATCGAAATTCTAAAAGCAAAATCTAAAATGATGGAGCAAGAAATTTGCCCAAAAGTTATTAGCTTTTTAGCTGATAAAGTAACAGCGAATGTTCGTGATCTGGAAGGATCTTTAAAAAAGCTAATTGCCTCTAAAGTTTTATTAGGGGAAGAAATCAATTTAGAAAGTGCTAAATATATCGTGACTGATTACACAAAAGTTACTAATTCCACCGCACCAAATATTCAGAAAATTCAAAAAACCGTTGCCGCTTTTTATGAAATTAAAATTTCTGACTTATCTTCTACAAACAGAGTGCAATCAATTGTCCGTCCAAGACAAATAGCAATGTATTTGTCTAAATCTCTAACTTCTCTTAGCCTGCCAAAAATCGGTCAAGAATTCGGCGGCAAAAATCACGCCACAGTTATTCACTCTGTTAAGTTAATACAAAATTTAATGGATTCTAATCAAGTGATCTTGCGGGAAGTAAAAGCTTTGGAAGAGAAGATTAGGAATTCTTAATTTATAAATCTATATCCCTTTCATACCTACTCATTTCCGTCATTTTTTGATCCATGATTATAAGCAGCAGTCATTATAGCCTTTGCCGCAGTGCCCTTGGATTTTAACTGCATCAGGCTATTCTTGGCTTTATCCATATATTTCTTTATTAATACCAAGTTGCAATCCATAACTAAGTTCCATAAATTATAAACATGAATCAATTTCAAATGTTTATATTTATGAAAAGAATAGAATTTTGACAAAAATGCGATACAAAGTCACTGGAGATTTTATTATCAAAAACCAAAGATATAGCCACATTTAGAAATATTCAGGCTGTATATCTAAAAGCTAAATATAATATGAGTG
>CAMDRL010000121.1 GCA_945906835.1 Rickettsia typhi | reverse complement strand
TTTTTGGCTTTTTCGTATATCGCTTTGTTAATAATAGTTTTGGGCATATCTAACTGTTTTGATTAATAAAAATAACAATTAGAACTTTAATATATTGGTGATATAAATTCAATTAGTATATGGAATTATAAATGGGATTTGGTATAATACAGAATGCGATAGCAATCTTTAACGATTAATTCAAATTAATCGTTAAACCCAACACCTGGTTTTTTGTCTTTAGCTCTTGAAACCAAAGATCTGCCGCTGCTGGAATTTTTTTGGAAAGAATTAAGAATTCTTTCAGCATCTTCAAATGGAGCAGCGAAGAATGAGAAAGAATCGAATATTTTAACATCATCAACTTTTCTTTGTTCAACACCACTTTCTTTTTGGATAAATTCTACCAATTTTCTTGGATCCATTCCGTCATTTCTACCTTTAGCAATGAATAAACGAGCAGTACCTTTGCGGTCAACATAACCTTGTCTGTTATTGCCACCTGGTCTGTAATCATCACGATCATCATCACGATCTCTGTCGCGTCGATTAAAGTCTCTGCCACCTGAATCACGATCACGACCTCTTCCTGAGTCACGACCACCATCGCGACCACCGAAATCACGACCACCTTCACGAGGAGAATAACGATCTTTTTTGAAAGCTCCGCCGCCGCCAACAATGTTAATTTCGTTGTAGCTTCTTTCATTAAGCTCATCTTTGAAAGCAAGCTTTAACAAAGCGGCTAAAACCACTTTTGGATCGGTAAGTTCGGCTGAACCATCTGTATTTAAAAGAATTTCTTCAGCAATCACTTCCAAATCAGCAAAGCCTCCCGTTGCAATAATGTCAGCAAGAGTGTTTTTGATGCGTTGTTTTTTACTATTAACTACATCTTTAACATTAGGAACTGTTTGTTTGGTAATTGTAGTATTAGCCATTTTTTGAATCGTAACTAATTTACGATATTCTGAAGGCGTAATAAGAGTAATGGCAGTTCCGCTTTTACCGGCTCTGCCAGTTCTACCAATTCTGTGAACATAACTTTCAGGATCTTGTGGTAAAGCGTAGTTAATTACATGAGTTAAATTTTCCACATCAATACCACGAGCAGCCACATCAGTTGCTACCAAAACTGTTAGTTTTTTACTTCTGAATTTTTGGAGAATTTTTTCTCTTTGACCTTGTGAAATATCGCCATGTAAAGCTTCAGCACGGCAACCACGATTGGTTAATTTTTGAGCAATATCGTCAGCATCAAGCTTAGTACGACAAAAAACTAAACCATAAAAACTTTCCTCAACATCAATGATACGAAATAAAGCTTCGAATTTATCTGATTGAGCAACTTCAAAATAAATTTGTTGAATATTATCACGATTAGTAGTTCCAGACATTACTGAAATTACTTCATAATCATTCATGTATTTTTTAGCTAAACGCTCAATATGACTTGGCATTGTTGCTGAAAAAAGCACAGTTCTTCTTTCTTTTGGAGCGGCTTCTAAAATAGTTTCAATATCATCAATGAAACCCATATTTAACATTTCATCAGCTTCATCCAAAATGATGTGAGAAACTTTTGAAATATTTAAAGTACCACGATTCAAGTGATCCATAACTCTTCCTGGAGTACCAACAACAATATCAACGCCTCTTTGTAATCTTGCGATTTGACGATCAATTGGCTGCCCACCATAAATGGCAACGATACGAGTTTTTTGAGCTTCAGCAAAAGTGGCAATTTCTTCAGCAACCTGAATTGCTAATTCGCGTGTTGGCGCAAGAATAATTGCTTGAACATGTTTAGAGCCCGGCATTAATTTTTCAATAAGCGGAATACCAAAAGCTGCAGTTTTGCCAGTTCCCGTTTGAGCTTTACCAATTAAATCTTTTTTATTTTCTAAAAGAAAAGGAATGGCTTTGGCTTGAATTGGAGATGGTTCTTCAAAACCCTTTTTACGAAGAGATTCAAGCATAACATCAGAAAGACCTAAGTCTCTGAATTTGACTAAGTTTGTAGGCATATATATTTTTTAAGTTGAAAAGTAAGTAACATCCAGTAGCAGCTATTTAAAGACTTCTAATGACCAAAGATTTTAGCGGTCAACGTTCAATTGTGATTTTCCCCTAAAATTTAGCGCTGCTTAGAAATTAAGGTACAGAGCTGATTTACAAATATATTTGTAAAAAACTTGGTGGGGGAGAATATTAAGAAAACTTCAAAAGATAAGTTAAACAGCAACTTCTAGAGCCTTTATTCTACTAAGTCTCTTTTCAAAGTAAAGCTTTTATTCCGATGAATGTGGCATGAAACCTTACCGCTCTTGCCATTCCAGCGAAGGCAAGATTCCAGCCTTTGTGGGAATTACAAAGAATTGGAATTTTATCTTAAACAAATATTCTATGTTATTTTGTAATGCGCATGCCAAGACAATTTATGGTCTAAAGGCAATTTTGGATGATTAAAATCTCCACTTAAATCTCTTTTCATGCCAATTTTTTCCATAACTTTTATTTAGCGAAAATTTTGCAAAGCAGTAATTGCCACAATTTCTTTTAGATCAAAATTTCCAAAACCAACTTTTAATACTTTTGCTGCTTTCCGTAGCATAGCCTTTGCCCCAATGTTTAAAAGCAAGTCTCCAGCCAATTTCAACACAAGGCGTAAAGTGGCTTTCAAAATCTGGAATACGCAAACCCACAAAGCCAATTAGCTCTTTTGCTTCTTTAAATTCTGCCGCCCAAAGACTAAAACCAAATTTTTCAATATGACAATTCGTTTCAGCAATAAAATCATGACAATCTTTCAAACTCATTGCGCTGCGCAAGAATTCAATAACTTTTTCATCTTGATTTATTGCCGCAAAAACTTCCGCATCATTTTGATTCCAACTACGCAAAAAAAGTCTTTCAGTTTCAATTCTGTTTATTATTTACATGAAATTCCAATCGCTTCAGAAATATTTTTAAAACCATCTTGTTTTACCACTTTATTCAAATCTTTTTTGATTTTTTCAACCAAACTAAAACCCTCATAAATAAAGGCCGAATAAATTTGCACCAAAGATGCGCCACATTTTATTTTTTCATACGCATCTGCAGCAGATGAAACTCCACCAACTCCAATTAAAGGAATTTTACCTTCCGTAAATTTGTAGAAATTTTTTAGAACCTCGTTTGATCTTGAAAATAATGGCTTACCACTTAATCCCCCAGTCTCATTTGATTCACTATTTTTCAAACTATCATCGCGATGAATTGTAGTATTGCTAACAATCGCACCATCAATTTGATTTTTTAATACTGTTTTTGCCACTTTTTCTTGCTCTTCCAAAGTTAGATCTGGGGAAACTTTAAGCAATATCGCCACATCTTTTCTGTAACGACTTTTTAACTCAATTTTTTCTTCCATTATTCTACTTAAAAATGCATCAAGCTGATCTTCATTTTGAATATCGCGCAAATTATGAGTATTTGGTGAAGAAATATTAATCGTAATGTAAGAAGCTTGCGAATAAAACCTTTCAAGCAGTGCCAGATAATCATTTATCACCTCTTCTGTGTCTTTATTTTTACCAATATTTACACCAACTGGACAAGTAATCTGACCAAAAGATTTAGCTAAATTATGTTCAAAGTTATTAGCACCAAGATTGTTAAAGCCCAAACGATTAATAATCGCTTTGTCTTCTTCAAGACGAAAAATTCTGGGCTTCTCATTTCCAACTTGTGCAAAAGGAGTAACAGTTCCACATTCTACAAATCCAAAACCAAATTTTGACAAAGCTTCCACCACTTCAGCGTTTTTATCAAAACCCGCAGCCATTCCTACTGGGCTTTTAAAATCAATATTCCACAGCTTTTGTTGCAAGTTGCTATATTCCTTAATTTGTGGATAAAACAAATTTGACTTAAGAAATTTAATTGCCAACTCATGAGCGGTTTCTGGCTCAATTTTAAAAATTAAAGGTCGTATTATTTTGTAAATGTTCATTTTAAATTTCTTTTTTTCTCAATATCAGCATAGGAAGCACTGATAAAACCATAATAAATAAGATTAAATCTGAAGATCTTTTTAATAAAAAACTATCAGACAGCTGATCTTTTAAACGCGCGCGCCTTCTCATATTCATGTTGAATTCATCTTGAGTTTTATAAGGCTGATTATCTGCAACTGCAATTGGTCTTGGCGCAATTCCCTTCGCCTCATCAATGGTAATTTCATCTGACGGAGTTTTTAAAGAAGCAAATAACTCTTTGTTTTTTATCTCAATTTTCTTTTCTTCAACAAAACTAGAAATTTCTGAAATATTTTTTGTTATCCAAAATGTTGAGAAGAAAATTATTAAAACAGTAAAAATCAAAGCTGGAACAATAAAAAACACATGCTGTATTTTTTTAATTTTAGATT
>CAMDRL010000120.1 GCA_945906835.1 Rickettsia typhi | reverse complement strand
TCCCCAGTAAATCTTAGACACTGTTAGCTAATTATTTTTTAGCGCAAATTTTGACATGTTTTTGGCACTTTTTTGACAAAATTATGATAAATATTTGGATATATTTTGAATAATTTTGTTAAAAAATAAGCAAAAACAGGGCTAAATATGGGATAAAAATAATTAGCTAACAGTGTCTAATCAATAAGGTTTTGTAGTAACACCAGTTAATGTTTCTGATGCCAAAGCTGTTTGGCATATTCTTCCAAAACAAGGTGCTATATTTGGCGATAAAAGCTATTGTAACAGAGATTTAACCATATGAAAATCAAAAATCTTCATAACTGCACTATAAAAACCAACAATATGAAAGATAAAAATTTTGATAAAGATAAATTAATTTCAAAAGCAAGATCTCCTTATGAACAAGTTTTTAGCAAAGTTAGCAACAGAAGAAGATATTGCGGAATGGCAAAAAATCAGTTCCAAGTTTTTATGGAAAGTCTGGCGTTTAATTTTAAAAGATTGATAAGGATTGAAGATGAAAAGCTGAGTTTTGCAACATAAAAAGGAAAGACAGGGGAGTTTTGCGTCCCGAAGCAGAAATTTAGCCAGAAGTCCTATATCAAATCTAAAATCTTTAGATATGGTATAGATTTATTTTTACGCACTATTGGGTGCGCCCCACTTTGTGGGGATCTGCGATGTACCAAATCAGGAAATATAAATAAATTTTAGATTTGGTATATAAAACTAGCCTCTATGCTTAATATAAATTATCTCTATCAAGAATGTGAAATGGTAAAGGCAAGTCAAGTTATGGATTTTCATCACGCCAGTTTGGTGGTTGATTTACAAAAGTTAGAAAAAATATTCAAATAATGTTGGGCTATGGAAAATAAAGTTATTATTCATCAGAATCGTGCTATCATTGAAGTTAGGGGTTTAGATCGTAAAAAATTTTTACAAGGTTTAATTACTAACGATGTTGAAAAGGCAAGTGCTTCTAATTTGATTTATGCTGCTATGTTAAGCCCGCAAGGTCGATTTCTTTATGATTTTTTTATTTTTGAAATTGGCGAAAGTTTAATTTTAGATTGTTTTAAGCCAAGAAGAGATGAGATTTTGCAGAAATTAAAGTTTTATAAATTGCGTTCGAAAGTGGAAATTGTTAAGAATGATGAATTTTTGGTGGCTCAGGTTTTAGGAGTGGAGAAAAAATCTTATGAGATTCTTCGCCACACTCAGGATAACAATCTACCATCTGCCATCTTGAGCGAAGTGAAAGATCTTGTGAATCAGAATCCTTATTTTCCAGATCCGCGAAATGAAAGTTTGGGTTATCGGGTTTATTTCCCTTGTCATCCCCGCGAAGGCGGGGATCCAGAATCTTCAAAGTTAACAATGGATCCCCACCTTCATGAGGATGACAACGGAGCGTTAGAAGATAAAGAATATAATTTTTTGCGAATCTCACGCAAAATACCAGAAAGTGAGCTTGACCTAACTTACGATAAATCTTTTATTCTAGAATTTGACTTTGACAATTTGAACGCAATTGATTATCAAAAAGGCTGTTATATTGGGCAAGAGCTTACTGCGCGCACTCATTATCGTGGTGAAATTCGTAAAAAATTGCTGCATGTAACTATTGATAATTTGCGGGAAATAATCAAAAGTCAGGAATTTTCTTGCGAAGGAAAATCAGCGGGAATAGTTTTGTCGTCAGTTTTTCATAATAACAAATTACATGCTTTGGCATTAATTAAATTAGAAAATACCGCAGAAAATATTGTTGCGGAAATTAAAAATTTAGAATTAGAAAAAAATAAAATCACCGTAATCAGCTAATGCAAATTTATCTTCCAATCGCTGAAATTCCCGTAAATGTCATAGTGATTTTATTACTGGGCTTGTTGACTGGTTTTCTAGCTGGAATGTTTGGTATTGGTGGTGGATTTATTGCAACTCCGCTTCTGATGTTTATTGGAATTCCTCCAGCAATTGCAGTTTCTACTTCAGCAAATCAAATTATCGCTTCTTCAGTTTCAGGTCTTTTGGCTAATTTGCGGCGCGGTGCAGTTGATATTAAAATGGGTTTATTTCTAATAATTGGTGGCTTCATAGGTTCGAGTCTTGGCGTTTCTCTATTTCAACTTTTGCAAAAAACTGGTCAAATTGATATAGTTATTAGCTTGGTATATGTGATTTTTCTTGGCTCAATTAGTATCATGATGTTGATTGATGGCATTAAAACCATAACAGCAAAAAAATATAATATAGTTTGGGCTGTAAAAGAAAATTCTAATATGGATGGTTTTTTAAAATGGGCTGAAGATCTTCCTTGGCAAGTTCATTTTCCTAAGTCTGGCATTACAATTAGTATTTTAGTTCCAATAACTTTAAGCATTGGAATTGGTGTTTTGGTAGCATTAATGGGCATTGGTGGTGGTTTTATCATGATTCCAGCAATGATTTATATTTTACGCATGCCATCAGCAGTGGTGGTTGGAACATCTTTATTTCAAATTATTTTTATTGCCTGCAATACCACATTTTTACAAGCTGTAACTAATAATACTGTTGACATTATTTTGGCGTTTTTGATGATTATTAGCTCTTCAATTGGTGCTCAAATAGGTAATCGTTCTGGTACAAAAGTTGACGCAGACAGCCTGCGCTCTTTTTTGGCTCTGCTTTTATTTGCTGTTTGCTTCAAGATGTTTTTTAGTTTATTTACCTCTCCAGAATCTCTTTATTTGATAGAGGTGTTGAAAAATTGATAAAATTATTTACAGCTTCACTATTATCCATCTTCATTCTATTAAGTCCTTCTATTGCTGGTGCCAGTTCAATTATCTCGGGAATTTCAACCAATGAAATTAATATTGATACAAAATTTAATGGTGCAGAAATTTTGCTTTTTGGCGCGAAAGATGATTTTGGTAATATTATAATTGCGGTTCGCGGTCCTAAAAAAAATTTTTTAGTTACTAGAAAAGAAAAATTATTTGGTATTTGGCATAATGGTACGCGGGTTAAGATGAAAGAATCTTACAGCTACTATTCTTTTTTCTCTACTGCAAGAGACACTGGAACAAGTGAGCAGCTTATGTCAGAATTAGAATTAGGAAAAAATAATATTGATTTTAATAGCTCTGCAGATGTTAACCCAGAAGATAAAAATGAGTTTCAAATACAGTTAGTAGATCATTTTGAAAAAGAAAAATTATATTTAAACAATTCTCATGGCGTTGATTTTCTTGATGAAACTCTATTTAAGGTAATGTTAAAATTTCCCAAAAATATTGCTCGCGGCGTTTATAGCGTTGAGATATATTTGATTAACGATAACAATCTTTCTTCTTTTCAGACGATTCCTATTTATGTTAATCAAGTTGGATTAAGCGCTAGAGTTTTAGATTTCGCTTACCAACAGTCTTTCTTATATGGTCTATTATCAATTGCTCTGGCTCTGGTGGTTGGTTGGTTGGCTAATTATTTATTTTTTAGATTCATCGGTAAATAAAATTAATACAAATTATGACTGATACTATTGATACTCCAACAATTCTTGTATGTGTTGACACTCATAATGTCTCAATTGCAGTTATGAGATATGCTTGCTATAGGGCTAAAAAGCTTGGCTTTATTGTGCGAGTTTTGGCGGTGATGGATAATTCTCACAAAAATTTGCTTTTTGGATCAAGAGCAATATCACAAGATAAACATCAGCAAGTTAAAAAAAATCTTCAAATATTACTTACAAAAATTCATGAGGAGACTGGAGTTACCCCCTTTGTTTCAATAAGAGAAGGTGATATTACGGCGGAAATTATTAAAGAGATCAGGTCTATTCCAAAATGTGCTACCTTGCTTTTTGGTAAATCTCACAATCCTTTAAGTGACAATACTGTATTACCTAAAATTATTCAAAAAATTGGTGATAAAATAAGAGTTCCTGTGGCAATAATACCAGAAAATTTGAGTGAAGATTATTTTAAAGGTCTGATTTAATCCCTGCCATCCCTGCGAGGGTGGGGATTCAGTTTTTTAATAAGGGTATATGGATTCCCTCCTTTGCGGGGATTACAGGCGGGGATGTGGGGTATAATACCATTTTAACCCAAAAACACCCATTTTCTTCTGCAAAATTCTGGCATAAATTGCTCGGCAAGCATAAGCTGTATCACTTGATACAGCTTATGCTTTTAGTCGTAATTTCTGCTCATATTTTTTTTGAAGAAAATGGGTGTTTTCAGGTTAAAATGGTATAATACCAATTCCCATCTTTAATTAACTTTTTATGCTTCATCTTTTTGGTCTAAAATTTAGAATAAAAACCTTATGTACATCTATGTACATGCGGCTTTTCTTCTAAATTTTATCCTCAAAAATATTTCGCCTAAAAAGTTAATTAA
>CAMDRL010000119.1 GCA_945906835.1 Rickettsia typhi | reverse complement strand
ATAAGCCAACTTTTTTTGTCAAAATCAAAAAAATATTTCTGAATTTCTATATCAATATTACTAAAATTAATCAGAAGCAAAGACCCCGCTATCAATGCCAAATCAATTATTATAAGCAAATCAATTCTATTGATTTTTTGTAAAATTTTTAAGTTTATCATTTTTAAAAAAGTAACTTGCGCCTTGGTAATAGCCAATAACCTTATCCAATTCTTCTTCTTGATATTCTTTAGTTTCAACCTCTTTTGAACCTTCATAGCCATATTTCTCAATTGTTACATCAAAGAATTTTTTAGATTTTTTGGGTTTTAACAAATAAAGTTTAGTGCCTTTAAAATATCCAACATCAGTGTATGTGCTGACAAAAGAATGTTCGTCGATTGTTTCAACATTATTCAAAATATCAGTACCAAAGAATTTTGATTTATAAGAGAGATTTAAAATTCCCATCAGCGTTGGCGCAATATCAATTTGGCTAACATTTTTATCAAAAATTCTTGGTTTAATAATATGTGGTGCATAAAAAATTGCTGGAATTTGATAGCGCCATAAAGGCAAATCAGTATTACCAGCGCTGCCTGCACAATGATCAGCCACAAAAACAAAAATAGTATTCTTAAACCATGGTTTTTCTTTAGATTTTTCAACTAATTTACCAATAGCGTAATCTGTATATTTTACCGCACCATTACGACCAGTTTTTGGCTCAATATCAATTTTTCCAGATGGATAAGTAAAAGGGCGATGATTAGAAGTTGTCATCACGAAGTTAAGAAATGGCTTATTTGCCGCGTAAGATAAATCTGCTTCTTTAATTGCTTTATCAAACAAATCTTCATCCGCCACGCCCCATGCATTCTCAAATGAAACTTCATCTTTAGAAAATTTATCACGATCCACAATTTCAAATCCGTTATTTTCAAAAAAATAATTCATGTTATCAAAATAACCAGCACCACCGTAAAGGAACTTAGCCTCATAGCCACGGTCTTTTAGCGGGCTTGAAATATTAAAAAGATTTTCATTATGCGGCCTTCTAACAATTGAATTTCCTGGAGTTGGTGGCACACCAAGAGAAAGAGCTTCAAGACCACGCACGGTTCTTGTTCCTGTTGCTTTAAGGTTAGTAAAAAATAAACCTTCTTTAGCTAATTTGTCTAAATTTGGAGTAACTTCTTCTTTATTGCCAAAAGCCGTCATAAATTCTGCACTAAAACTTTCAATAGTGATAAAAATTATATTATATTTTTTCTCTTCTCCAGCTTCAAAACCTGAAACAAAACGAGAAATATCATCCTCAGATAAAAACTTTGAACGCGGTTCTTGCTTCGCAACAGCTGCTCTTAAATCAGCAATAGCTTTTTTTATGTCATGAGTTGCATAAAGCGTATCATAATCTATTTGATTATTACGATATGCCGAAAAGAGCTGATAAATACCATTGCCAGAGATTTCATTGACATAAGTATTTTCAGAAATTTTAGTTAATTTTGAACTATCAACCGCAAAAAATGCCACAACAATAATAGCTGGAATTGCCAAAGTTTTAGCGAAATTCCCCAGATAATCACCTTGTTTTTGAATGATAATTTTTTTGTAAGTAAAATAGAAAATTGTTGCAACGATGACAAGAATAGCGCTCACTAATTGTACCATCGGATAAGATTCTACAATATTTGCGATGACTTCTGTAGTGTAAATTAGATAATCAACAGCAATAAAATTAAAACGAGTTTGAAACTCTTCCCAAAAAACTACCTCAGAAAAACAAGAAAAAATAATCGCAAATAAAAATAAGAAATAAAAAACCTTATTAGCATTTTGATGTATTTTATGATTGAAAATTTTATTGGGAATTAAAGCATAATAAAGCAGCGGAATAAAGGCTATATAGCCAATAGTAAGGAAGTCAAAAAACAACCCCAAAGAATATGTCTTTGCAATAACAATAGCAGAAAATTCAATACTTTTATTTTCCCAAATAAAGAAAATAGTGCGAATCAAAAAGGATAAAGAGGCGAAAATAACGAAAATTTTTGCCCAAGAATTCTTTGAACAGAAGCATTTAGGGATTTTTTTCATTATTTATTCTTATAAAATTTATTTTTTGAACATCTGCAGCATGCGCCAAGTAACCAAAAAGCCGCCAAAAATATTGATTGAAGCAATAACAATCGCAAAAAAACTAACCACTGTTATTAAAGAAAAGCCAACTGTAGAACCTAAAGAGATGATTGCGCCAACCACAATCACACCAGAAATTGCATTAGTAACCGCCATTAATGGAGTATGAAGCGCTGGAGTAACTTTCCAAACTACGAAATAACCAACGAAACAGGTTAAAACAAATATGGTCAATCCAAAAATAAATGGATCAACCCCACCGCCATGGGCTGACATAGCTGAAATTTCAGCCATTTTACTAACCAATAAATCAGAGTTTTTGGTAATTTGGTCTGATAATTGCATAATTTCTTCTAACTGACTCATAATCTGGGAAAATTTATTTTTTAAGAAAGGAATATTTGCAGGAAAAGATAGTTTTATATTGTAACCCTGTCAATTAAAAATCTAATAATAAAAATGCTACCTTAAGCGAAGCGAACTATGAAATTTGCGTGAACTAATTTATTGTGATAAACAAAAAACTTGACATTTCTTCAATAAAAAAAGAAGATGGCTGGACTGTTCAATAAAATATACCACGTCCAAAAAGTAAAACATAATAAATACGGGTTCTCGCAATATAAAACCCCCCTCTGGTTTTAGCTTGGTTTTAAAGCTTAATACGGCAAAAAAGTAAAAAATAGTAAATAAAAAGTTGCTTAGATGAATAAAAATTATTTCTTAAAAAAGAAAGTACTTACCATATTTAAAAAATACCCCTTAGCACAGCTTGAAATTCTGCGCAGTATTTACAAGTTTTTCTTTGCAAGAAGAACAATTCTTTTTGTTTCTAATCACAAAATCAGAACTATTCATTTAGGAGCAGCTCCACAAGCTCTGTTGCTTGCAATAGCAGTGTTTGCTGGAGATTTATTTATGCAATCTCTAAGATATGATTCGATAATAGAAGATAAATCAAAAGAGATCAGCAAGCTACAATCTGCCAATGAATATTTCGAAGAAGAATTTAGTAATGTGAATGAAAAGCTTAAAAAAGTTAACGATTATTTAATTTCAATAACTGGCAATAGACACCAAGCCAGCGGAGTTGAACAAAATTTCAAACAACCAAAAAACATTAAAAATGAAGATTTGTCAAAATCTGATAAAAACACTTTAAATGAAATTAAGAATGCCACATTTGCTCTTAATGAAATTCAAGGCATTGCCCGCGGAAGAATTAAAGATATTGAAGATGCTATTTCTGACACTGGTTTAAACCTTAAAAAAATGCCAAGCAATTTGGTGGTAAAAAAACCAGCCAAACCTTTGGAAAAAGAAATTTCCTTGAACAAAAAAGGCGAGCTTGCTAAAGCTCAAGGCGGTCCCTTTCTTAATGATGAAATGGAAGATTTAGAAACCTCTAATTCAGAAGATCAATTACAAAGACATTTAGAAAAAGCTCAATTTGCCAATGAATTTGATCGCCTATTCTTATTAGAAAAATTGATAAGCGTGATGCCACTTTCTAGACCAATGAAAAATTATTACATTTCAAGTGGCTTTGGCGAAAGATCTGATCCTATACATCATGGACGAGGATTACATAAAGGACTCGATTTTGTTGGAGCAACTAATCAAAGCATCATAAGCCCCGCAAGCGGTAAGGTTATTTTAGCTGGAAGATATAGCGATTATGGTAATGCCGTTGTTATTGATCATGGATTTGGAATTACCACTCGCTATGGACATTTATCATCTATAAAAGTACAGAAAGGTCAAACTGTACAAAAAGGTCAAGTTATTGCAGCGCAAGGCAGCACAGGAAGAAGCACAGGACAACATCTACATTACGAAGTTAGATATAGGGGAACGCCATTAAATCCAAAGAAATTTATTGAAGCTGGCGACTTCTTATTTAATGACGATAAAACTACAAAATATGTCAACAGTTAACCTAAAATCTAAACTTCTCTCTTTTTTTAACAGATCAGACACAACAGTAGAATTAGAAGAAAAGAAACCCAACAATACATTCACCTCAACCCCAACCATTATAGCCAGAGACTTAAGAATTGAGGGAAATGTTTTTAGTTCTGGGTTAGTTGAAATTGAAGGCACCATCAATGGTGTTATCAAAGGTAATGCCGTTATTTTACTTGAAAATGGAGTGATTGACGGGGAAATAGTAGCTGAATCATTTAGCATAAGAGGCAAATTCTCTGGAACAATTCAGGCGCAAAATGTTAATATTGCTGATAAGGCACAAGTCTCTGGAACCATTGAATACAGCACTCTGTCAATTGAAGATGGAGCTTGCGTTGATGCTAAATTCGAGAAAATGATTGGTTGATTTAAACTAATCTTCTCAGAATCTCTTCTCGATCTATCAAATTAACCAAAACCTTTAATTCTGGACC
>CAMDRL010000118.1 GCA_945906835.1 Rickettsia typhi | reverse complement strand
AACAAGATTGGATGAAGATAAAGAAAGAAGAGGATTTTTGATAATATTTTTGATGGAATTTTTCATATAAAAATAAAAAGCCAAAGAAAATTAATACCGACATCAAATTGAAGATTTGCGACCTTTGTGAAGCTAAAATTATGGCGATATAAGTCAACGCCAAAAAAGCCGATGACGCTATCAAAAAATATGATAAATAATATTTTTTCCCAAATTCTGGAAAGTCTCTTTGCAATTTTTTATAAAGACAAAATGAAGCAATTGGAATTATTATCATCCAAAAGAATATCAGTGATCTAAAAGTTTGCAGATCTTCATCTAAGAAGGATAATAAGAGCAAGCCACCTAATAAAAATACATCATTAGCGGTGAGATTATTTTTTTGTGACTTTATAAAGTCATAAAAAAACTTTACAAAAACCGCTGTTGCTATGCCAAAAAAGCAAGCCCCTTGATCATTACTTATTAAGCCTTCTAACAGAAGAATAATGCCGCTTGCAAGCCCAACTAAAAATAAAATTTTATCTTGGGATGAAAATTTTTGCTTTAGGAAAACTAAAAAAATACCTAAGATGACTATTTTCGCAAAAACATTATAAGATAAATAATAAATAAAATTATCGCTTTCATAAGCCTGATAAACGCTTGACCACATTGGCACCATATATTCAAAAAACTCTGGCGTAAATTTTATCATAAAAACCAAATAAGCACATCCCACCAGAATCATGATTAGCTTGTCTAATTCTAAGAAAAATTTTGTAGATTTATTTTGCCAAAATCTACTTACTTCAATAATGATTGGTAAAATTATATAATGTGGCTTGAGACATGGAATCAACCCCGCCAATATTCCACGCCATATTTTATCTTTGTTATTAAGTGGAATTTTTCTGGCAAAAGAATAGGAAATATATGGAAAAGCTAAAGCCAGATAAAAAGAAGTTTTAGTTAAAAATTCATTATATACTAAAGTTTCAACACGCAAAAAGAAGCCAAGTACAAATGAGCTAATGATAAGGTTTTGATAAGTTTTGCTAAGATCAGATTTCTTTAAAATATATGATGAAGAGACTATAGAAATAATTCCCAGAAAATTTATAAAATGATCTGCAATAATTATTTGGCTAAAACCTGTAAATTTTGATATGTAATATGGAATTAAATGTATGAAGAAAGAAAGTGGAAAATTGCTTTCAAAAAAATCGTAATAATATCGTCCACCTTGCGCAATTTTAGCAGCAATTTCAATGTAGAAGCCGCTATCATGACCAATATCTACCCTTGATCTAAGAAAAATGCTTAACAAAAAAATAATAGAAACTGACCAGAGGCAGAAATTTTTTGAGCCTAAAAATTTATCAACTTTACTTAAAAAGCTTCGAGATTTTAATAATAAAAAATTCTCCAATTTTTTGCCGTAAATTTGTCTTTTTTCTTCAATGTTTTTTTGAATTTCTAAAGTGTCGATCTTTATCATTATAGTTAAGAAAACTGGTTGAATCTTTTGCGTTGTAGATGAAAATAAAGTAAGACTTATAAAAAAATATTTAACTTCAAAAATAAATCCTAAAACAAGTTCAGGATCTATGCGGGATTCTATATTTTAGGCCTGCTTAGATATACTCATCGCAATAATTACAAATTAGTAAATAATAAACCAAACAAAAAAATGACAAAAGCTATCACAATCGCCTATGGCGATGGTATTGGACCAGAAATTATGGAAAGTACTATTGAAATTCTTAAAGAAGCTAAAGCTGATCTTTCTTTTAATATCATAGAAGTTGGTAAAAAAATTTACGAAAAAGGCTTTAATTCTGGGCTTATGCCATCTGCTTGGGAAAGTTTAGAAAATACCAGAGTGCTTTTGAAAGCTCCAATCACCACACCTCAAGGCGGTGGATATAAAAGCTTAAATGTTACAATGCGCAAGAAGCTTGGGCTTTTCGCTAACATCAGACCAATTATTAGTTTTTCACCATTCATTGTTACAAAATTTCCTAAAATTGATGTAGTGATTGTGCGTGAAAACGAAGAAGATCTTTATGCTGGAATTGAATATCGTCAGACGCAGCAAACTTACCAATGCTTAAAAATAGTAACTCGCGAGGGTTGTGAAAAAATCATTCGTTACGCTTTTGAATATGCCGTTGCTAATAATCGCAAAAAAGTTAGCTGCTTTTCTAAAGACAATATTATGAAAATGACTGACGGTTTATTTCATCAAGTTTTCAATGAAATTGCTGCTGAGTATCCAGATATTCAGAATGATCATTACATTGTAGACATAGGAACAGCCCGCCTTGCGGCAAGACCTGAAATTTTCGATGTAATTGTTACCATGAATCTTTATGGCGATATTATTTCTGATGTTGTTGCCGAAACATCTGGTTCTGTTGGTTTAGCAGGCTCTGCAAATATTGGCAAAGATTATGCCATGTTTGAAGCAATTCACGGATCAGCTCCTGACATTGCTGAACAAGATATTGCTAACCCTACTGGATTATTACATGGCGCTGTCATGATGTTAATTCACATTGGACAATATGAAGTTGCCAGCAAAATCAGAAATGCTCTTTACAGAACTATTGAAGATGGCATTCACACTGCAGATATTTACAATGAACAAAATAGTAAAAAGAAAGTTGGTACTAAGGAATTTACTCGTGAAGTAATTGCAAGACTTGGTCAAAAGCCAATGAATTTGCCAGTTGCAAATTTTTCGGCAGAAAAAAATTCAGTACAAAAAACCAATTCTATAACTGCGCCCGTTGTTTATTCTAAAAAGTCTCTAATCGGTTTTGATCTTTTTATTGATTGGCAACAAGAATTTAATGACTTACTAGACCTTCTAAAACAAATGGAAAGTGAAAAGCTAGAAGTAAAAATGATTAGCGCTAAAGGTTTATTATTATGGCCTCTTATCGATCAACATATGGCTCCAACTTACACTAAAGGACAAACCATTTTGCGTTTCATTGGCAAGGGAATTACTGGAAAATCAAGCAACGATATTATTGATGCTGAAAAAACTATTTTTCATCAAGACATTGTTGAAATGTTGGATCTTATTATTAAGAAAAATGTTGATTTCGTGAAATATGAAGGCTTGTATCTTTTTGATGGAAAGTCTGGATATACTTCAGGTCAGGGGGAATAATTCTTGTAGCTTTAAACCAAAAACTCATGAGATCCCTTACTTCGTTCAGGATGATAGCAAGAATGTCATGCCACGCGAAGCGAAACATCTCTTAGGATTAGAATAATTAAGAAATATGAAACAGGACAATATCAATTATACAAAAATGTTTGAAGTATTTGAAAATACTGTTTCAGACCCTGACTTTTACTTGCAGTCTCTTTCCCTAATTGCCTGCTTCGTCCTTTCATATATTTTTTACCAAATTAGTAAAAAGGTTATTTTTCCCAAAATTACCAGAGCTGCTCTTAAAAAAGATTTGGGACTTAATAAGTTCATTAATAAATATTTCTCTCCTTTATTATACCCTTTAATTGCGGTTATTGTAATGGCAATTGGACTTTCAATCTATGCGCAATTTTACAAAGAAGTCGCTATTTTTTCTGCCACATTAAAATTAGTCACCATATTTCTATTAATTCGCTTTCTGCGCATTTCTTCCAATAACAGCTTTGTTTCTAACTCTGCCGGATTTTTTCTAATACCATCTTTAGTTTTAGATACTCTTGGCTTACTTGATTCAACCATAAATTATTTAGATCAATATGATTTAAAAATTGGCGCGTTTAGAATTTCAATTTACCTTGTTATTAAAGCCTTCATTGTACTTTTAGTTTTATTTTGGGTATCAAATTTAATTATCAAAAAAAGTAAATTATACATTGATAGCAGCACCACAATCAAATCCAGCACCAAAGGCATTATTGGCAAATTTATAGATATCATCGTTTATTCATCTGTTTTAATTATCATTTTAAAGACTTTTGGCGTTGATATGACAACATTCGCCGTACTTGGTGGCGCAATTGGTGTTGGTATCGGTTTTGGTTTACAAAAAATTGCCTCAAATTTTATCAGCGGAATAATTCTTCTTTTTGAAAAATCAGTTGAAGTGGGAGATTGGGTGGAAATTGACAATGGTAATATTTTGGGAATAGTGAAACATTTTAGCGGCAGATACACCTTGATAGAATGTTTTGATGGCAAAGAAATTATGGTGCCTAATGAAGATTTTATTATTAGCAAAGTTACCAATTTAACTTACTCCAATAATCGCGCCAGAATTGAAATAAATTTGGGCGTTTCCTATGGATCAAATCTAGATGAAGTACAAAAAATACTTACTCAATGTGCAACACAACACCCAAGATGCATTAACTATCCAGAAATTGAATGCTTTGTTACTGATTTTGCAGATTCTTGTGTAAAATTCACATTATACTTTTGGGTTAGCGATGTTACTAAAGGTAGAATGTCAGCAAAAAGCGAGGTTATGATGGAAATTTGGAAAAAGTTTAAGGAATATGATATTCAAATTCCGTTGCCACAAAGAGAAGTTAAGATTGTGC
>CAMDRL010000117.1 GCA_945906835.1 Rickettsia typhi | reverse complement strand
AATTGTGTCGCCTGGTTGTAAACAAGCTAAATAAACAGCCAAGTTAGCGCTGGCGCCAGAGTGAGGCTGAACATTGGCGAATTGCACGCCAAAAAGTTTGCAGATTCTTTCAATAGCTAAAACTTCAACTTCATCAGCAAATTCACAGCCGCCGTAATAGCGTTTAGCTGGGTAACCTTCAGCATATTTATTAGTTAATACAGAACCTTGTGCTTCCAAAACAGCTTTGCTAACAATATTTTCAGAAGCAATTAATTCGATTTGATATTTTTGACGATCCATTTCTTTTTTTAGTGAATCGAAGATTTTTTTATCAGAGTTTTCAAGATTTGATGAGAAGAAGGTCATGATTTATTATTTTATTTTTTATGTTAAGATGCAGTTAAATCAACCGTCTGACTGCTATAGCAGTCATCCACCATCTTTTTCAAAGAGGGCTAAAAGTGTACCTTAAATTCCAAATTTATTGAATTCAATACGCTCTTCAACTTTATTGAGAACGCATTCAAAATTTGATTCAAAGCTATTTTGCAACTTTTCGGAAAAGAAAGATTTTATCAATCCTTTTTTTGCAGTAACGGCAACAAATTCAGTTTTGTCACCAAATTTTTCCTTCATTTTTTTGCGCATGTCGCAAATGCCATCAACCAATCCTAATTCTAAAGATTTTTTACCAGACCAAAAAGCGCCTGTAAAAATATTATCGTCAGATTCTTTTAATTTTTCACCACGGCGTAATTTTACAATTTCTTTAAATCCTTGAAATACATCATTTTGAGCTTCTTTTAGAATTTTAATATTGTCATCATCTTCTGGTAAAAATGGGTCTAAAATGGCTTTGTTTTTACCTTCAGTGTAAACTCTTCGGCTTACACCAGCTTTTTTAATTAATTCAACAAAACCAAAGCTAGAAAAAATGACACCAATTGAACCAACAATTGAAGAATTGTGAGCATAAATTTCATCGCCACTTAAAAGCAACCAATATCCACCTGAAGCGGCAACATCTTGAGCAAATGTGTAAACTGGAATTTTTTTCTCTTCAGAAAGTTCACGAATGTAATTGTAAATAAGCTCTGATTGAACTGGAGAGCCACCTGGAGAATTCACATTTAAAGCAACGGCTTTGGCATTTTTAGTTTCAAAGGCTTTTTTTAAAAGCGGCGCAATATTGTCAATATTAATTCCAGAGCTCATTTTTCCTTCTTTACCAATTACGCCATGTAAATTAAGACAAGCAACTATTGGAATGTTTTTGCAGCCGAAGATTTTTTTATAAAATTTCTTAAAAAAAGAACACAAGAAAGATATTGGGCAGCTTTTGTTTTCTGGTTTAGGGCAATTGTTCATCGTAAGTTTTATTTTTGTTGAAAAAGTAGAATTTGCTGAAATCAAGATCACCTTTTATAGCTTTATTAATGTAATTTAGGCAGCAGAAAATTAGAAATGATGATAATATTAAGATAATTGATAACCACAAGCCTTTTGGTCCATAGTATTTCATGATGGATCCAGTAAGAAAAATTCCAAATAAATTTCCCAGAAGTGCCATTTTACCAAATGAGCTGTTAACAGCTAACCTTTGGGTTGGTTTGTATTTTTCATTAATTAAAATAATTGCTGGCAACTTTATTCCAACCATGCAGCCAAACATTAAAAATATTAAGATATAAATTTTTTGAGGATCTTCATTTTGAAAAAGAAGTAGGGCGCAAATAACTGAAAGTGTAGCGCATGATATCATTAAGAAGCGACGATTGATAAGATCTGTTAAATAGCCAATTGGAATTGAAAAAACTGCGCCAAATAATAAAACTGATAAAAGTAAAGAGGCAGATCCTTGATCCATCCCTATCTTAATTCCATAAATAATAATGAAGGTGCTACAAGACGATAGGGCATAGTTTACAGCAAAGCTGGCAAACATTATTTTTGGTGAATTTTTTATATAACGCCAAATGCCTATTTTTTTCTCTTCTCTAACTTTAGCTTCAATTTTAGTGATCTGGCTTAATGGCAACATTGAGGTTAGAAGAAATCCAAAAATCATTAGGTGAGTTGTGAAACCGTCAAAAGTCTTAACTAATTGTAGAAAAATTGGCCCCAAACTATTTCCAATTGAAAACAACATGCCGCCACAAGAAATTACACTAGCTCTGATATGTGAAGGAGCTAAATCTATGGTCATGGTTTGACGAACTACGCCACAAATAAAAGAAGAGGCACCAATTATGAAGACTGTCAATAGCCATAAAAAATATCCTGAATAAGAATATATTAACAAGGAAGATATGGAGGACATTGCGGTTCCCAGATAAATAGAATTAGTTAGTCCTATTTTTCGACCCAAGATTGGCAAAAAGCGGGCAAAAATTATTCCAGAAGAAATTTGTGTGGCAGAAGAAAGCGATATTAAGATTTCGTTTTTAATATACTGTTCTGCTTTGAAGGCAATCATAACTGCCAGCATTCCATAGCCAATTGCGGCGATAAAAATTGAGGCGTAGATTGATAAAATATCTTTTATTAAAATGTTATCCAAACGAAATTCTTGCAGGGATGCTTGTTTATCTTCTTTGTCATAGATGCGTGAAGGTAGGGCTATAAAGTCTTTGCTTGATATTTCATAGCTTTGGGAGATGATGCTTTTTTTTATTTTGAAGAGTGACATTTAGTTTTATTATTTAATTCCTTGTCATTTCCGCTGAGGCGTGAATCCAATTCTTAATGAAGTAAGTTTAAATTTCTGCCTTCGCGGGAATGATAAAGTAACAAAAAAAGGTGATTGTTACAACTTTCTAACATCAGTCAAATGCCCAGTAATTGCCGCCGCCGCTGCCATTGCTGGACTAAGCAAGTGAGTTCTGCCACCTCTGCCTTGACGACCTTCAAAGTTACGATTAGAAGTTGAGGCGCATCTTTCGCCGTTATCTAATTTATCGGCATTCATGGCTAAGCACATTGAACACCCTGGTTCGCGCCATTCAAAACCAGCGGCGGTGAAGATTTTATGTAAGCCTTCTTTTTCAGCTTGTTCTTTAACTAAGCCTGATCCCGGAACTACCATAGCTAGTTTGATATTGCTGGCAATTTTTTTGCCTTCAACAATTTTTGCTGCTTCGCGAAAATCTTCAATTCTGCCATTAGTGCAAGAGCCAATGAAAACTTTATCAATAATAATTTCTTCCAAAGGAGTGCCTGCTTTAAGACCCATATATTCAAGAGATCTGGTAACCGCTTCTTGTTTGCCTTTATCAGCAAAACTTTCTGGAGATGGAACTTTATCTGTAATTGCCAATACATCTTCTGGACTTGTTCCCCAAGTAACTTGAGGGGCAATATCTTCTGCCTTCAAGTGAAGTTCTTTATCATATTTTGCACCAGCATCTGAAGTTAAAGATTGCCAATATTTTACGGCTTTTTCGAAATCAGCAACTTGTGGAGCAAGAGGGCGACCTTTTAAATAAGCGTAAGTTTTTTCATCAGGAGCAATTAACCCAGATCTGGCGCCAGCTTCAATTGACATGTTGCAAATTGTCATTCTGCCTTCCATAGAAAGTTCGCGAATAGCTTCCCCTGTATATTCAATAACGCAGCCAGTTGCACCAGCAGTGCCAATTTTACCAATTACGGCTAAAGTAATATCTTTTGCAGTAACACCAAAACCAAGTTTTCCATCAACTTTTACCAAAAAATTTTTAGCAGGGCTTTGAATTAAAGTTTGGGTGGCAAGTACATGTTCCACTTCTGAGGTACCAATTCCAAAAGCAAGCGCCCCGAAAGCCCCATGAGTTGATGTGTGACTATCTCCACAAACAATCACCATTCCCGGTTGAGTTAATCCTTGTTCAGGACCAACAATGTGAACAATGCCTTGTTTTTTGTCATCAAGATCAAAATATTTAATACCAAATTCAGCGCAATTTTTTTCTAAAGTTTCAACTTGAATGCGGGAAGTGGCATCTTTAATTCCTTTAGTGCCATTGCCACGGTCAGCTGTGGTGGTTGGAACATTATGGTCAGCAACTGCTAAATGAGCTTCAGGTCTTCTGGGTTTTCTGCCTGCAATTCTTAAGCCTTCAAAAGCTTGAGGTGAAGTTACTTCATGAATTAATTGACGATCAACATAAATTATTTGCGAAGAACCATCATTATCAACCAAATGAGAATCCCAGATTTTATCGTAAAGAGTTTTTGGAGAGTTATTTGAAGTCATGTTTTAATTTTAAATGGAAAAATAAATGAGAAGAAACAATGAAGAAGCATGATGGCTGGGTAATTTATTTTTTGCAAATAAATTATTTGAGATTATAGTGTGCCCCTTCAATCAGACATAATTTCCTAAAAACACTCATGCTAAATCTAAATTTTTCAGATTAAAATGGTATTAGACACTTTTAGCTAATTATTTTGATACCAAGTTGCAATCTATAACTAAGTTCCATAAATTATAAACATGAATCAATTTCAAATTTTTATATTTATGAAAAGAATAGAATTTTGGCAAAAATGCGATACAAAGTCACTTGAGATTTTATTATCAAAAACCAAAGATATAGCCACATTTAGAAATATTCAGGCTGTATATCTAAAAGCTAAATACAATATGAGTGCAGAGTCCGT
>CAMDRL010000116.1 GCA_945906835.1 Rickettsia typhi | reverse complement strand
AAATCGGATTAGTTCTCCTCCTTGATAAGGAGGGTTTAGGGGCGGTAGACCAAGCGCGTTTGGACTTTATTAAAATCGAGGTCTCAAACCAAAATCACCCAAAAACTCCTGCACCAAAGTCAACGCCGAAATCATTGCCGTATCCGCCCTTAAAATTCTTGGACCTAAACTCATTGAATAAAGATTTTTCAACTCTTTCATTTTAGCAAATTCCTCTTCCGCAAAACCGCCTTCAGGGCCAATTAAAATTACGATTTCTTGATTTTCAAAAATCTTAATTTTTGTTAGAACTTCTTTGGCTTGCAAACCATTTCCAGATTCATCACATAAAATCAAAATCTTCTCAGATATTTTTGAATTTGATAAAAATTTATTCAATTTTTCTACTTCAAAAACTTCTGGAAAATCATTTCTTTCGCATTGTTCGCAAGCTTCTTTGATATTAGCTTTAAAGCGTTCATTATTTACTTTATCAACTATGGTTCTTTTGGTAATAATAGGCTGGAAGTTTGATACACCTAATTCTGTTGCTTTAGTTGCAATTACATCAATTTTAACATTTTTGATTAAAGAAAAAGCCAAAGTTATGTTGGAAGCTTTTTGTAATTCAGAAATTTTTTCAATAATTTCTAAAGTTAAAAACTTCTTTTCAATAGCTGAAATTATAGATTTAAATTCACCATCAATTCCATTAAAAATAGAAATCTCATCAGTAATTTTTTTGCGCAAAACTTTGGTTAAATATTCAAAGTCATTATCGCGAATTTCAATTCTTTGATTAAGGTTGATTTTGGCTTGATTGATGAATAATCGGGTTTTTCTCATAAGTTTATTGATTTCAAAATATAATTTCTTAAAGTGTAGCTTTCCTCTTTTAGATTAGTCAAATAAGTATCAATTAAGTCAATTAAACCGTGTATCTTTTATTATTTTCGGTCATTTTGGTTTTGGTATTAGCGATTAATTTAAACCGCAATATCAAAAATCTTCGCCTTAATTTACAGGCTCAAAGCAATAATCCAAGTAATGTTGGAAACAGAAAGTTGCGTTTTAGTTCTTTGCCAATTCATTACATTTATTGTTTTGTTTTATGGTCGATAATTTTTACTGCCACAATTGCCCTTGCCCCGTTTCATATTGTTGCAAAATATTTTTTAGTTACCGCACTTTTAACTTTAAATGCCTTTTTAATTCACTCTTTTTACAAAAAGAAATTCAATGCCAAAAACCACATTGAAAAGTCGATGGAGCTTGTGTTGTCAATCACTGCTGGCATTGGAATTTTAATCACAATTGTCATTACAGCTTCAATTTTATTTGAAGCTTTAAGATTTTTTGAAATGGTAAGTATTTCTGATTTCTTATTTGGAACTTCGTGGAATCCACAAATGGCAGTTACTGCTGAACAATCTGTTGGAAGCAGTGCTTTTGGCGTGGTGCCAGTTTTTTTAGGTACACTTTTAGTTACTTTAATTGCAATGTTGGTGGCAATTCCACTGGGAATTATGGCGGCAGTTTATCTTTGCCTTTATGCCAAAGCTAAAGTTCGTGATTATTTAAAACCTATTTTAGAAATTTTAGCCGGAGTTCCAACTGTGGTTTATGGCTATTTCGCTGTTGTAGCAATTGCACCATTCTTTAAAAGTTTCTTCGCTTATTTTGGCTTAAACATTGCCTCTGAAAGTGCTTTGGCAGCTGGTTTTGTAATGGGAATTATGATTATTCCTTTCATACTTTCTTTAACTGATGATGCACTCAATTCAGTTCCGCAAGCTTTGAAAGACGGGGCTTTGGCACTTGGCAGCACTAAATCTGAAATGATTAAAAAAGTTGTTTTACCAGCAGCAATTCCAAGTATTATTGGTGCAGTAATTTTAGCAGTTTCGCGCGCAATTGGTGAAACTATGATTGTGGTTATGGCTGCGGGTTTAGTGGCAAAATTAACTTTCAATCCTCTTGATTCAGTTACCACCGCAACAGTACAAATTATAACGCTTTTGGTGGGAGATCAAGAATTTGACAGTCCAAAAACTTTAGCAGCTTTTGCTTTAGCTTTAACTTTGTTTGTCTTCACCTTTATTTTCAACATCATCGCTTTAATGGTGATTAAAAATTACAAGAAAAAATACGGCTAGAATGGAAAAAAATATCAGCAATTTAGTACAACAAAGTCTTAAAAAAAGGCATCGCAAAGAAGCTAGATTCAAGTTTTTTGGAGCCACTTCAATTGCCTTTGCTTTTAGCTTTTTGCTTTTGCTTTTTGGCATGCTTATCTTTAAAGGATATGGCGCTTTCTTGCGTCCAGAAATTGCTTTGGAGATTGATTTGTCACAAGAATCAATTGCTAAAAATTCTGATCTTACTGCTGAAACTTTAACAGAAAATTTATCTACCAATTTAATTGAACAAATAAATTATCGCCGCTTAATTAAACAATCTTTGCGTGACAAATTTCCTGAAGCAACTTCACTTTCAGATATTAATAATCTTTACCAAATTACCAGTAAAATTGCTTCTTTGGAATTAAAAAATCAGATAAAAAAACATCCAGAATTAATTGGTAAAAAAAGTGTTTTTTGGCTTAGTGCTTCATCAAAATTTGATATTTATTTTAAGCATAAACAAACTTCCTCTTTGAGTGAAAAACAAATAACTTTAGCAAATAAATTAATCGCTAATAAGGAAGTTAGAACTGTAATAAACTGGCAGTTTTTTCAATTTGCTGATTCTAGAGAGCCAGAAATTGCAGGCATTGGCGCTGGTTTAACTGGCTCAATTTTAGTCATGTTAATTTTCTTAAGTTTTGCTTTTCCAATTGGTGTAATGTGCGCTTTTTATTTAGAAGAGTTTGCCCCTAAAAATCGTATTACTGATATCATTGAAATTAGCATAAATAATCTTGCTGCCATTCCTTCAATTATTTATGGGCTTTTGGGCTTAACGGTTTATTTGCAATTTTTCTATTTACCGCGCTCTTCTTCTTTGGTTGGCGGCATGACTTTATTCATGTTGGTTTTACCCGTCATCATCATTGCAACTCGTAATACAATTCGTTCAATTCCAATTTCAATTAAAGACGCCGCAATGGCACTTGGTGCTTCAAGAATGCAAATTGTTTTGCATCATTTATTGCCCCTTTCAATTCCGGGAATTATGACGGGAACAATTTTGGCAATTTCGCGCGCACTTGGTGAAACCGCGCCGCTTTTGATGATTGGCATGGTGGCTTTTATTGCTGATATTCCACAAACATTTTCTGACCCAACAACAGTGCTGCCTGTACAAATTTATTTATGGTCTGATAGCCCTGAAGCTGGTTTTGCTGAAAAAACTGCGGCGGCAATTTTAGTGCTTTTGGCAATGTTGATTTTGTTTAATTTGGTGGCGGTTATTTTGAGAAAGAAGTTTGAGAAGAAATGGTAGGATGAATTAGTAGAGAATTTTTTTAACACCAAATGCGTTTGATCTACCGTCCCTAACCCTCCTTATCAAGGAGGGGAATAAAGAGTTCCTTTCCTTATCAAGGAGGGGACTAAAAGCATATCAATAATAAATTATGCCCACAAAGATTGTTGGAATTTTAAATATTACACCTGATTCATTTTCCGATGGTGGAAAATTTAATTCTTTTTATGATGCGCTTAATCACTTAAAACACATGTTGGAAGAGGGTGCTGATATGATTGATATTGGTGCCGAATCAACCCGCCCCGGATTCACCCCTGTTGAAGAAAAAGAAGAATGGCGTAGGCTTAAAAAAATTTTGCCAGAAATAATTTTTGAGGTGAAAAAATTTAATCAAAAAACTGGAAAAAAAGTTACCACCAGCATTGATACTAGACACTTTGAAACTGCAAAAAAATCTCATGAATTGGGAATTGATATTATTAACGATGTTGATGGGCTAATTGATGACAGAACTATTGAACTGATTGCACAAAAAAATATTACCACAATTTTAATGCATAATTTACCTGTGCCAGCAGTTGAAGGTGCATTAATTAATAAGCACATTAACTTAAATGGTGAAATAATTAAATGGGCGCAGCAGAAGATTTCTTATTTAGAAAAAAAAGGTGTTAAAAAATCGCAATTGATTTTTGATGTGGGAATTGGTTTTGGTAAAAACGCTTTGCAATCAATTAGAATTTTAAAAAACATTGATGCATTTAGAGCTTTAGGACTTCCACTTTATGTTGGGCATTCTAAAAAAAGTTTTTTAGATGCAATAAATTTTTCTGACTTTCATTTGCCAAATGAAACTTTTGATAGAACTAAAAAAACTTTGGTTATTTCAAAATATTTAGTGCAAAAAAATGTTGATTTTATTAGGGTTCACAATGTAAAAGAAACTCTTATATTTTTTAATGAATAAATAAAAAAATTTGTAAAAAAAACTCACTCAAAAGCCTTCTCATTAATTGAACTTTCCATCGTTATTTTGGTGTTTGGAGTTTTAATTGCTGGGGTGATGCAAGGTACCAATATGGTTAGAAAATCACAGTTACAAACCGCCAGAAATCTTACTACAAGTTCACCCATAAGTGGAGTTAAAGATTTGATGTTGTGGTATGAAACTTCGTTGGAAAGTAGTTTTAAAACTACGGAAGCTATGAATAATACTGAGATTAGCGTTTGGTATGACAATAATAAGCAGTCAATTGCAAATAATAACGCCACTCAGGGATTC
The DNA here is from genome assembly GCA_945906835.1 of Rickettsia typhi. Taxonomy (GTDB): domain Bacteria; phylum Pseudomonadota; class Alphaproteobacteria; order Rickettsiales; family UBA1997; genus UBA2645. The sequence goes on along the minus strand of CAMDRL010000116.1, from coordinate 52 downwards.
TCATCTTTTAAACCTAAATTTATTGAGAATGTTTTTCAGGGAATTCCTGCTA
>CAMDRL010000115.1 GCA_945906835.1 Rickettsia typhi | reverse complement strand
ATTAGCAAGTGTTGATGATGATTTTTCTATGCTAGAAAATGAAGGATCGTAAGGACAATTTTTGAGGATAGCTTAACTAAAAATCCCCAAAAAGTTCGAAAATGAGACAAAAGTTACGCATGCTAGGTATGGCGGAAGAGGTGAGATTCGAACTCACGGTACGCATGAACGCACGGCAGTTTTCAAGACTGCTGCCTTAAACCACTCGGCCACTCTTCCTTACCTTTTCGTTTAGAGTTAGAGCGCTGCTTTATTGGTTTTTAAGTTGGAATTTTCTTTTGAGGAAAATTTTTCTTAAATAAAGATACTATCTAAACGAGGTGGCGCAAGTTAGTTTGGGGAATTTTAATTGCAAGTTTTTGGTGGGGGGTTTTATTTTATTTTTTCTTGGTTGACTGGTACCTTCTTAATAAAGAGGGAATGATAAATTATTGTGGTAGCTAAATCACCCGTCTCAATCGCTAACACGATTGATCCACCCTCTTTTTTAAATAGGTCTAAAAGTTTTATTCTTTTACAAGATCCATTTCAGGCATTTCCATTTTTATGAAGCCTTTTTTTAGATTTATTTCTGGGAAAGTTTCATCTTTAAAGGGGAAGTTTTCGATTTTTCCTATTTTTTTATCAGCATTGGCTTTGCAGAATTCTTCTGTAAATTCAATTTCAATCATGCCGCCAGCGCCGAAATCTTGAACATTGATAACTTTGCCAATTTTTTTTGATTCTGCGTTAACCACATCTAAGCCAATTAAATCAACATAATAAAACTCATCCTCATCAGTTTCGTCTAAATTTTCACGATCAACAAAAAGTTCTAAACCGCGCAATTTTTCTGCTTGAGTGCGATCTGTAACTCCTTCAATGGTGGCAATTAAAATGGCGTTGCCGAAACCAGAAGTTCCAATAATAGCTTTATTTTTATTGCTGATTTTTAATTTGATTGCATTGCCTTTTTCATCAAAAAGTGGGTAATTTTCAATTTGAATAGGGTCTTGGCAAAAGCTAATAACTTTTACAGCGCCTTTAATACCAAATACTGAATTGACTTTTCCAATAAGAATTTTTTTAGACACGATTAGTTAGTTTTGAATTATTTTAGTTTAATTTCTCATTCCCGCGAAGACGGGAATCTAGTTTTTAGATTCTGGATTCCCGCCTTCGCGGGAATGACAAGAGTTGCACGGTAATAATAAGTTAAACTTAAGTTTTAATAGATTTTTTTAATTTTGTGATGGCGCGTTTGATTTTTGGATCAAGTTTTGTTGGTTTTTCTTCCGCGGCGATTGGTTTGATTTCAACTGTTTTTGCTTTATGAGTTCCAACTTTTTCAAATTCTTCACTACGATAATGCCTAGCTAAATTTTCCAAAATACCATTTAAAAAAGTAACTTTTTTAGTTTCAAAAAAAGAAGCGCCAATATCAACATATTCGTCAATAACCACCTTCAAAGGCACATCTTTCATGTATCTTAATTCAAAAGAGCCGAAGCGTAAAATGTAAAGCATAACATCGGGCAGGGTTTCTAAATCCCAACTATCTTTTAATAATCCAGAAATTTCATGATCAATTTCAGCCAAATTTATTTGAATGCCGCTTAAAAGAGTTTCTAAAAGATTTAGATCAATTTTTTTACGAAACGACTTCACAGAGTCTTCTTGCTCTATTACATAATTATCAACTAAGTCGTTTTTTACCGTCTCAATTGGCTGTTCGCCATTATAAAATTCAAATTGGTAGAAGGCTTGAATGGCAATTAAGCGGCTTAAAGTGCGTTTGCGATTGATTAGGGCTTTGCTATTTTTTTGGTCTTTATTACTCATTTAATTTTAATTATTCAGTTCGTTGACTTTTGTTGGTGGGTCTTTTTAAATGGGTAAAATTTTTTTCGCTATTAGTTTCTTAGATACTGAAGCAAGTTCAGTGACGAACAAATAACTTTCATTTTCCAGTTTCATGCCAAAAAGAACAGACATTAAATCAATCCTAATTATCGGTGCTGGGCCAATTGTAATTGGTCAAGCTTGCGAATTTGACTATTCAGGAACCCAAGCTTGTAAAGCTTTAAGAGAAGAGGGTTACAAAGTTATTTTAATTAACTCAAACCCTGCAACAATAATGACTGATCCTAATTTAGCGGATCGCACTTACATTGAGCCAATCAATGTTGATATTGTTGAAAGAATTATTGCTAAAGAAAGACCAGATGCAATTTTGCCAACAGTGGGTGGTCAAACCGCTTTGAATTGCGCTATTAATTTAGCAAAAAAAGGTGTGCTTGAAAAATATAATGTAGAGTTGATTGGTGCTTCAATTGAGGCAATTAATAAAGCGGAAGATCGTGCTTTATTTCAAAAAGCCATGGATAAAATTGGTTTAAAAACTCCAAGAAATGCGATTGTAAAAACTTTTGAAGCGGCAATGGAAGCATTAAAAGATATTGGTTTGCCAGCAATTATTCGTCCTTCATTTACACTTGGTGGAGCGGGCGGTGGCGTGGCGCGCACTGAAGAAGAGTTTATTCAAATTGTACAATATGGTTTAGCAATTTCACCAACTAATGAAGTGTTGATTGATGAATCAATCATTGGCTGGAAAGAATATGAAATGGAAGTGGTGCGAGACAAAAATGACAATACAATTATTATTTGCTCAATTGAGAATGTTGATCCAATGGGTGTTCACACGGGCGATTCAATTACAGTTGCTCCAGCCTTAACTTTAACAGATAAAGAATATCAGCAAATGCGCGATGCTTCAATTGCAGTGCTTCGTGAAATTGGTGTGGAAACTGGTGGTTCAAATGTGCAATTTGCGGTAAACCCGGCTAATGGAAATTTAGTGGTGATTGAAATGAACCCTAGAGTTTCAAGATCTTCGGCACTTGCTTCAAAAGCTACTGGCTTTCCAATTGCGAAAGTTGCAGCGAAATTGGCTGTTGGTTACACTTTAGATGAAATTAAAAATGATATTACTGGAGGCGCAACTCCAGCTTCATTTGAGCCAACCATTGATTATGTTATTACAAAAATTCCAAGATTCACTTTTGAGAAATTTAAAGGAAGTAATGACAATCTTTCCAGTTCAATGAAGTCGGTTGGTGAAGTTATGGGAATTGGTAGATCATTCATTGAAAGTTTCCAAAAAGCGCTTCGTTCAATGGAAGCTAATTTTAGTGGTATGGATGATATTATTATTGGCTCAGAAGACAGAGAAGAGCGCGTAAAAATTATTACTGAAAAGTTAAAACTTTCAGCACCAAATAGATTGTTGTTGATTGCTCAAGCTTTGCGTGAAGGCATGTCTGTTGTGGATGTGGCGGCTATTACTAAATATGATAAATGGTTTTTAGAACAAATTAGTCACGCTTTAGCAGTTGAGGCTAAAATTAAAAAAGAAGGTTTGCCAAAAAACGCGCAAGATTTTTTACAGATTAAAAGAATGGGTTTTGCTGATAAGCGTTTGGCGAAATTAACTGGGTTGTCTGAAAAAGAAGTTAGACAGTTGAGGCATGATTTGAATGTTAGACCAGTTTATAAAAGAGTTGATTCTTGTGCTGGTGAGTTTGATTCGGTTACTTCTTATATGTATTCAACTTACGAAAGTTAAGATTTTTTTCCATCATTCTTAATCTTTACTTTGTCATTCCCGCGAAGGCGGGAATCCAGAGATATTATAAATTAGCTCAATTTCATGCTGAGCCTGTCGAAGCATGATTACTTAAGTTCCGAACTTCCTAATCATGCTTCGACAGGCTCAGCATGAAATTGAGAATTTTGCATAAAAAAATGAAACATAGCTCATACAAACAAATAAAAAACCAAGATCAACTTTTCATCGAAAATGTTGCAATTGCTGATATTGCAGCAAAAGTTGGTACACCTTTTTATTGTTATTCCAAAAAAACTCTCATCGAAAATTATCAAAATTTTGCGCAGGCTTTTGCGAGCATTGATCACAAAATTTGTTACGCCATTAAAGCTAATTGCAATCTTCACATTGTTAAAATTTTAGCTGAACTTGGCTCTGGAATTGATGCAGTTTCAGCGGGTGAAATTTTTCGTGGAATAAAAGCTGGTGTTGATCCAAAAAAAATTGTTTTTGCTGGAGTTGGCAAAACTCGCGAAGAAATTAATTATGCCTTAACAGCTGGTGTTGAAGAATTTAGCGCCGAATCAGAAGCGGAGATTTTTTTATTAAATGAAGTGGCTTCTTCTTTAAGTAAAAAAATAAAATTAAGCCTGCGAGTCAATCCAAATATTGATGCCAAAACTCATGATAAAATTTCAACTGGTCGTAAAGGTGATAAATTTGGTATTGATATTGATAAAGCAGAAGCGATTTATGAAAAAGTTGCTAAGCTGCCAGCCATTGAAATATATGGCATCTCAACACATATCGGTTCACAAATAACTTCTCTTGATCCTTTTAAAGCAGCATTTTTAAAGGTTCGTGAGCTTTGTTTGTCTTTAAGAAAAAAAGGCTTCACCATTCAATCACTTGATTTTGGTGGTGGTATTGGAATTTTATACAAAAATGAGCATACTTTATTGATTCAAGATTATGCTGAAATGATTAAAGAAATTATTGCTGATTTGAATGTGAAATTAACAATTGCGCCAGGAAGAGCGATGGTTGGAGATGTTGGTTTGATGGCTTCTAAAATAATTTATTTAAAAGAAACTTCGGTTAAAAATTTTATAATTATTGATGCGGCGATGAATGATTTGATGCGTCCGGGATTGTATGATTCGCATCATGAAGTTTTACCGGTGCTTGTAAAAACAGGCTTAAAGGCGGTTTATGATTTAGTTGGTCCGGTTTGCGAAAGTACAGATGTGTTAGCTAAAAATCGTGAATTCATTGATCCAAAATCT
>CAMDRL010000114.1 GCA_945906835.1 Rickettsia typhi | reverse complement strand
AATATAAATAGTTTATTTGGTATATTTCACGGCACCAATTTCTTCTTCCAAAGCCAAAGCCACATCAAACATGGTTTGCTCATCAAAATGATTAGCCATGATTTGCAAACCTAGAGGCAAACCATCTTTATCAAAACCAGCAGGAACTGACATTGCAGGCAAGCCAGCCAAGTTAGCGGGAATTGTAAATACATCATTTAGATACATTTTTACCGGATCTGATTTACTCACTTCTTTTGAGCTATCGATTGGAAATGCTGCGCTTGGCGTGGTTGGAGCAAGAATTGCATCAACTTTTTTGAAAGCTTCTTTAAAATCTTCTAAAACCAATCTTCTAACTCTTTGAGCTTTTTTGTAATAAGCATCAAAATAACCAGCTGAAAGCACATGAGTACCAGTCAAAATTCTTCTCTGAACTTCTGGTCCAAAACCAATAGCGCGAGTTTTTTCATACATTTGATCTAAAGTTAATCCACCTTCTTCAACTCTAAATCCATAACGCACACCGTCAAATCTGGCTAAATTTGATGAACATTCCGCAGAAGCTAAAACATAATAAATTGCTGGCGCGTAAGAAGTGTGAGGCAAGGAAATATCAACAATTTCTGCCCCGCGTTTTTGTAGAATTTCTTTACCTTTATTCCATAATTGGACAATTTCTTCAGGCATTCCTGCGGCGAAATATTCTTTTGGAATGCCAATTTTTTTGCCTTTAATATTTGCATTTAAAAGCTTCTCAAAATTTGGAACTGCAATATTTATAGAAGTTGAGTCTTTTGCATCAAAGCCAGAAATAACTCTTTGCAAAAGTGCTGCATCATAAACATCTTTAGCAAAAATTCCCGCTTGATCCATTGAACTGGCAAAAGCAATCATACCAAATCTTGAAGATCTGCCATAAGTTGGTTTCACGCCAACGGTATTGGTAAAAGAAGCTGGCTGTCTAACCGAACCTCCAGTGTCAGAACCAGTTGCGCCTAAGCAAAGATTGGCTGCAACAGCTGCTGCTGAACCGCCAGAACTTCCTCCGGGAACTAAATTTTCATCAGAATTTTTCTTTTTATAAGGGTTAATTACTGGCCCAAAAAAACTATTAGTATTGGAAGATCCCATAGCGAATTCATCCATGTTAAGCTTGCCCAGAGTTACAGAGCCAGCATCAAGTAACTTTTGGGTAACAGTGGATTCATATTGAGGCACAAAATCAGCCAACATTTTTGAAGCAGAAGTTGTGCGAATATTTTTAGTACAAAATAAATCTTTTATTCCAAGCGGAACACCTTCTAAGTCGCCAGCCTGATCAGCTGCAATTTTTTCATCAGATTTTTTAGCCTGAGTAATTGCCGCTTCAAAATTATCAGTGATAAAAGCATTAAGATGGCGATTAGCTTCGATATTTTTTATGTAAGCCGAAGTAACCTCTAAGGCAGAAAATTCTTTAGACTTGAATCCTTCAATAGTTTGACGAATTGTTAATTTTGTAAGTTCCATTTTTAATTATGTTCTTTTGAGATTTTTATGATTTTGAGTCAATATCTATTTGGTTTCAACAGAAATTATCGCCTTATTTTTTCTAACCAAAATATATCCTTCATGCCAAAAAGTTTTATAAGAATAAATATAATCGCTAGGGTAATAATAACATCTAAATAAATCTTTTATCTGCTGAGATGGATTGCTGACAACAGATGCTCCAGCATTATAATAATACCACTGCGCATCTTGTGTTTCAGTATAACTTGGCTCTACGCTACATCCCATATTCTTAAGCAAATCAACTCCTTCGCAAGAAGAGATTAATAGAAAAATAGCTAGAAATAATATTTTTTGCATTTTGAAAATTAATTATTGATTAGTCATATATTAACTCTTTGCAACTATCCTCTTGTCATTCCCGCGAAGGCGGGAATCCAGAATGCTTGATAAGAAAACTGGATTCCCGCCTTCGCGGGAATGACAGTGGTGAACAATTAATCTTTATACCCAACATGAATTGCCGCCGCACCAAAGCTTAGGTTTTTATATGAAACATTTTTAAAACCTGCAACTTCAATCATTTTTTTAAACTCATCTTGGCTGGGAAATTTACGAATACTTTCAACCAAGTATTGATAAGATTGACGATCTTTTAAAATAACTTCACCAATTTTTGGAATCACTTTAAAAGAATAAGTATCATAAATTTTTTGCAAAAAATAATCATTAACTTTGGAGAATTCCAAACAGATAAATTTACCATTTGGCTTCAACACTCTGTAAGCTTCAGATAATCCAGCACTAATATTAGTAAAATTTCTAATTCCAAAAGAAATAGTAAAAAAATCAAAAGATTCATCAGCGAAAGGCAATTTTTCACCATCAGCGCAAGTAAATTTTAGATCAGAAAAAAGATTTAAATCAAAGGCGCGCGCCTTACCAATATCAAGCATTTCTTGGTTAATATCAACCACATCAATTTCACATTTGATATTTTTCTCACGAGCTGTTTTAGTAATACGAAAAGCAATATCTCCAGTTCCACCCGCCAAATCAATTACTCGCATTGGCTTAGTAAATTTAACTTCTTCAATCATCTTATTTTTCCAGATTCTGTGAACACCAGCACTCATCAAGTCATTCATCAAATCATATTTTTTTGCCACTCCAGAAAAAATTTCTTTGACTAGATTAGATTTTTCTTCACGATTAACTTTTTTAAAGCCAAAGTCTACTTTCTCACTGGCTACTTTCTCACTGGCTACTTTCTCACTGCTCATAATTTATTTTTAAAATGTTTAAAACTTCTGATTTTGACTTCAATTTACCTGATGAACTAATTGCTCATCAACCTTTTTTTCCAAAAGAAGAAACCAAAATGTTGATTTGCAAAGACGGTAAAATTCTTGATCAACAAGTAATCAACCTAATTGATTTTTTGCAAGAAGGAGATGTTTTAGTTTTTAATGATGCCAAGGTTATTAAAGCCAAATTATCAGCAAAAATATTACGCAATCAAGCCAAATTAGACTTTAATTTAGATCAAGAGATTGATGGCCAAAAAACTAATAGCGTTTGGCAAGCTTTATGTCGCCCAGCAAAAAAGGTAAATAAAGATGATAGACTTGAAATTGCTCCAGATTTTTTTGCTGAAGTTTTAGAAAAAAGTGACGATGGATTTATCAAAATTAAATTTGATTGTGAAAAAAGTGAACTACTTTTAAAGCTTGAAAAATATGGCGCAATTCCACTTCCTCCTTACATAAAAAGAACTGAAAAAAATCAAAGCGATCAAATAAATTACCAAACAATTTATGCTGCAAATGGTTTGGCTGTTGCTGCGCCAACTTCTGGATTACATTTTACAGATAAAATTTTCGCCTTGCTTGAAGCAAAAAAAATTCAAAAAGTCTTTATCACTTTAAATGTTGGCGCTGGAACTTTTTTACCAGTTCGAGCTGATGAAATAAAAGATCACAAAATGCATGAAGAATTTTTCTTAATTAGCAAGGAAGCCGCTGAAACAATTAATAGGGCAAAGAAAAATGGCAAAAGAATTGTGGCCGTTGGCACAACTTCGCTACGCGCTTTAGAATCAGCCGCCAGTGAAAATACCAATAAAAATTGTTATTTAGAGCCAACAAAAACCAGAACCAAAATCTTCATTTATCCTGGATATAAATTCAAAATTGTTGATATTTTAATGACAAATTTTCACTTACCAAAATCAACATTATTCATGCTAATTTGCGCTTTTGTTGGTAAAGAAAAAGCTTTTGAGATTTACAAACACGCAGTTGTACAGAAATATCGTTTTTATTCTTATGGCGATAGTTCTTTACTTTTTTTGAACAAAATTTGTAAATAAATTCTTCAGAATTTATCAAACAATCTAAAAGAACTTGCTTGTTTGATTTTCTGAATTATGTGGATTTAACATCCATATCTGGCAAACCTCTTGCCACATCTATTTAATTTCTAACATAAATCATATATGACAAAGGGCCTAAGTAACTTTTCGAATTTAACAAGTGGCGTAACTTTGCCCTATGCTGGAGAAGCAAGACAAGAAAGAAATTCAGCTGAAAATGACCTGAAAGAGAGATTAGGAATAGGAGTCGATCTAAAAAAATTCTTAGAAGATAATGGTGGAGCAAATCTTGTGAGTGGCGATATAAAATATACCGAAGCAGATTCTGATCACTTTTTTTATGTAGAAAACTCTTCTGAAAGTATTAATAAAGCTTGGAATAGCCTCACTAAAGAAGAGGCTAAACAACATTGGGGCAAGGCTTTAGAATATTGCAATAAAGCCATTGAACTAAAGCCAAATGCCAAGGATCAATATCATAATAGAGGTACAGTTTATTTTGATACTGGTTTTTTTGAAGAAGCTTTAGATGACTTTTATAGAGAGTTAGAAATAAATCCAAATTGTGCATCTTATAATAACATAGGAATGATTTACCACAATCAGGGAGAGTATAAAAAAGCTATTGATAGTTTTAATGCAGCTATCGCTTTAGATCCAAATGCGGCATGGCATCATCATCATAGAGGGTTGTCTTATTTAGAATTAGGTTTTCCAGAAAAAGCTTTTGAGGATTTTTCCACAGAGATAAAAATAAGCAATAATCCCAACTCCATTAGTAAAAAAGAAGAACTTATCGATCTTAAAAATCAAGCAATAAGTTTACATGAACAAGGAAGGAAATGGCAAGAATTTGGAAATAATGGAAATGCTACAGAATGTTTTAGCGGTGCCATCGATTTATTTCCAAACAGACCTTGGCAGCATTTTGATCGAGGATTATCTTATTTTAGAACAGGGCTAAAAAAAGAAGCATTGGATGATTTTTCTAAGGAACTAGAAATAAATCCAAATAATCCATTTGCGCAAGAGCGATCACATTATG
>CAMDRL010000113.1 GCA_945906835.1 Rickettsia typhi | reverse complement strand
AAAGTTCCTTTAAGAGTAAGACCGCCAAAATTATTCAACTTGGCAACCAAAAGAAATTCATTCAGGCTTTTTGATCCACCTTTATACATTAAAAACTCTTTTGTTATAAAAGGTGGAGCCCCTTCTCTTGGAATTTTACCTTATTCTTTTGGTCCAACTGATTTTAATTATCCTGAAATTGAAGTACAATATGGTGAAAATACAACTAAAAAACTTAGCCTTGGTCTCAACAAAACTGGTCATGAAGTTGATGAAAACTATAAAGATCCAAATGCTTCAGCCATAATAACAACAACTTTAGGTGACTTAAATTATTCAGCTAATATTTCAATTCGCAAAGAATTCAATGAATCAACTTCAACTCCAACTCTTTGCTTATATCAAACCATCATAGACTCAAACAGCAACCCTCAAACATTGTTGCTTGAATGCGTGGATAGAAACCTTCCTGAAATTAAAAATGACACTAAAAAAGTTTTAATATCAGAACCAACAACCCAAGCAAATACTTATGATAACGCCAAAATAATTTTAAAATATCAAGGAACCCCCGCAACAGATGTTTCTAGTGAAGTTACTTTAGGAAATGCAGTCCAGTCAGTTCCTGAATGCTCCAGCGCTGTAGAAAAATATAAGATTTGCGCTCAAAGAGAAAAATGCAATTTATTAAGCAATGAATGTGTCAAGAATGAAATAAGTATACAAAACGCTTCTTATGGTTCAGATACAAGTGCGTTCTTAGATTATAGAAATTATTGCAAAAATATTTTAACTCCAGCCTGTAATCACAAAAAAGGCATTATTGTTAACACTTCAGCCACACTTAGCACCACTAAAACATTAACAAATGCTTACGGATGGTATAATGAAATATGTATCTCATCTGGCTTTGAAACTAAATTAAAAGATATTGTTGCTTATAAAGTAATGGATGGAATTAGTCCTGTAAATTCAGTTACGGGAAAATGCGTTATTAATTCAACTTTAAGCACAGAAACTTGCGCAGATGGCGGAAAACCACCAGAATGTATTTGTAAAGATTATGGAGATGGAGTGACCATACTTCCTAATGAAGTTGTTAGAAAACAAACTCCAAGAGAAGCTGGATTATGTATAGATATACCAGTTCCAGGAATGTGCCCTGTCATACAATATTCAACTGACGAAGAAAGAAACACTGGCACAATTTCTGGAAGGGGCGATTTCTTAACTGCAGCCTTTGGTGGCATGAATAATGTTGTTGGTCAATGCATGGGAAATTGGAAAAATAATACCGTGAACGGAGTTAGTACCCCTCCTACAATGAATTGTATTGCTGGTGCAAATGACACAGCCAATTGGAACAATTCAGTGCCAAATGCATATGCATGTATTCGTTATTCTTGCCCACAAATCAATACAACCCCAAGTATTGACCCTGTAACATTAAACATATCTTATACCAACTCTTACGCAGCTGGAGAAAATACCGATGCCAATAAAGGACAAAGCCATGGTTATGCAATATGGCCAGCAAAAACTTCAAATGACTTAGACCAATCTGTTAGTGCGTCAGCTTGTATAACTGGCTTTAGTATACAAAATAACGCACTTCCTACCAGAAATTGTAGTCCAAAAGGTGCGTGGAAAGATTTAGTTAATAGCTGCGTTAGAATCACCTGCCCACCATTAAACTTTGTTAGCGACCACCCACAAGATTCAGATGAATGGAAACAAGCTTGGGCAAGAAATGTTAATAATCCATCACTCTATACCAAAGATTCAAATGAATGGAAAGAAGCTTGGGATGCATGGAATTACGCTGGTGGAGCAACATTTCCCTCAAAGCCAGCCTCAAGAGTTGTTGTTGACAACTCTCAACCAAATGTTGAACCAGAATCAATAGCAACTGGTGTATGTAATGAAAGATTAGGTTATTTCCAATCTGGCGACGAATATCCTCCAAAATTCAAATGTGATTCTACTGGCCATTGGGTAAATATTGAAAATCGTTGTTCTACAACCTGTAATGAAATTAACGCCTCAACCCCTATTAATGCTAATGATGGCAATGCTTATTGGTCAGCAGCCGTCGTTCCAGACGGCAGCAACGAAATTGATGGAACATTTAATAAATGTGCTGATGGCTATTCCAAATATCCATATTCACCACCTAAAGATAAATATGGCACTCTCATTAATCAAACTGATGATGCTGATGGTGTTCATAAGGTTTATGTAGAAGCCGCAACTTCCAATCCTCAAAGAATATGCAAAAATTCTATCTTAGCTGGTTATAACAATGTCTTAGCAGCTTATTGGAGAACAGCTTATCCAGCTTGTACAAATAAATGTCCAGGGCATCAAACTGACCCTAGAGTTGGCGTTGGTATAACAAAACACACTCTTAGTAATGGCACTGCTGTATATTTAAAATGGGATGATGCCTCTCCAGGAGAAGCACAATTTAGATATTCATCAAATCATCAAGATGTAAGCAATTATGCCGCTGGCCGTAATAATAAAATTTATGCAGTTAAAAGGGTTTGTGGAACTGACTATAAATGGGTAACTTATAATGTAGACGGAGTAACTGAAACAGTAGTGCCTCAATGCTCTGCAAGGAATGGTGAAATTTCTAACTCTCACGCCACCTTCTCAGGCGGAACCTCACCTGACTTCACCATTGATGAAAAAAACACTTTAACAGGTACTTGCGTTACCAGATATGGCACAAAAACCACAAACCCTGTATATAAATGCAAGCAAAAAAATGCTAATAGACATATTGATCAATTCTATTACGCTAAAGATAGTGGAGGAACTTGCGAAAGAAGTTGCGCAATTCCTACTGGAGGCACATTTTTTGGAAATGGCTCGAAATATGTATCAGGAGCTTCTGGAACATATGTCGAGGGAGACTTAATAAATCTAGCATGTAAAGATGGAAATTATGGAAGGAAATTAGGTACACCAACATGCACCGAGAGGCTCGCTTCTTTCTGCAGACAATGGAATGATGATCAAGTAGAGTGTGGAAGTCCTGGCAATACGGATAGAATCAAAGCCAGTCCACAAATAGAATGTAAAAATGGAAGTTGGAAAATTATTAACGATTGCTCTGCTTGTAGATCATGCGACTTTTTAAGTGGAAATGTAACAATTACAGGAGAAACTGAAATCAAAGACACTAGCAATTTAAGTTGCGATAATGGCACCACAAACAAAGGGAAAGATAGAGTATGTAATTTTAATGCAGATTGGATGAAAAAAACTCTAACAGGCACAAGTGAATGCAAATTTGTAAGCTGCATTCCAGATCGCAATCCACAAAGTGGCACCTCTATAACATGCCAGGGGGATGTTACGGCGGATCTTAAAAATTGTGTGTCTAAAAACATGAAGGCTTCTATTACAATGATGTGTAAGGATGGAATGGCAACTGTAACAAGTTTGGTAAAAATTAAATAATAATATTTCATAACACTTATGACGCTTAACAAAATTTCAATAATAATGGGCAGCAAATCAGATTTTGCCACCATGCAACACACATGCAAAATTCTTGATGAATTTAACATAGCTTATGAAACCAAAGTTGTTTCAGCCCATCGCACCCCAAAAAGGCTTTATGAATTTTGTAAATCAGCAAAAAAAAGAGGAATAAAAATAATCATTGCCGGAGCTGGGGGTGCGGCTCATTTACCTGGTATGGCGGCGGCAATTACTGATTTACCAGTTTTGGGAGTTCCAGTTGAAAGCCGCGCTTTAAAGGGGTTAGATTCACTTCTTTCAATTGCTCAAATGCCAGCGGGAATTCCAGTTGGATGTTTGGCAATTGGAGAAGCTGGTGCTAAGAATGCTGCGCTTTTGGCGGTTTCTATTTTAGCTTTGTTAGATAAAAATTTAGCGAAAAAATTAGCGGAGTTTCGTAAGAAGCAAACAATGTCTGTTGCGATGGATCTTGAGGTGTAATTAAACTGAATTTGTGTTATCTACCGCCCCTAACCCCTCCTTATCAAGGAGGGGAACTGGCTCCGAACTCGGTTTAAATCCCCCTCCTTGATAAGGAGGGTTTAGGGGCGGTAGATAAAACGCGTTCTGATTTAAAAATCTATTTTTTCTTCTTAGCAAATCGAGGCTTCCTCTTCCCACCACCAGCCGCCACTTTGGCCGCCGCAGTTACAATCAAATCAACCGCTCTATTCAACCCAATCTCCAAAATATCGTCATCTTTCACCGAAGCAAATTTCTTATCATGCAATAAATACGGGCCAAAAGGACCAATATTAGCAACAATCTTCTGACCAGTTTCTGGGTGAATTCCAACTTCACGAGGAAGAGAAAGCAGCTTTGCCGCAGCCGTCAAATCAATCAATTTCGGATCAATGTTTTTAGGAATTGAAATTCTTTTAGGTTTTTTTACTTTTTCTTTTTTAACCTTTGGCTCTTTAGCAGCTTTAGTAGATTTTTTAGCTTTAGTTTTTTTCGCTGGTTTATCAGAAACTTCTTCAACTTTTTCTTCCTGATTTTCTTCTTTGGCAGACGCAGCAATTTAACTTCCTTCTAATTCCAGATAAGGCCCGTAAGGTCCAATTTTAACCAAAACCTCAAAACCAGTTTTAGGGTCTTTACCCAAATTTCTTGGTTCAAATTGCGGTTTTTTCACCACACCATCTTCATTAATTTCAGCGTCTTTATCAAAAACTTGCATTGTATGTTTGCAATCTGGGTAATTTGAACAACCCATGAAAGCACCAAATTTACCAAGCTTTAAACTTAACTTTCCTTTGTTACAAGTTGGACAATCATTATTTATTTCACCCTTCTCATTAAAGCCAAAAATTTGTCCACCAATTTTTTGATTCAAAATTTCTAAAACTTCGCTAAATGGCTTTTCGCCAACTTCACCAATAGTTTTGTTAAAATCTTTCCAGAATTTTTTTAGAAAAACTTTCCAATCCA
>CAMDRL010000112.1 GCA_945906835.1 Rickettsia typhi | reverse complement strand
TAGAAGATTTAAATTTTGCTCAAAGTGAAAAATCTAAGAATTTATCTTTAAGAAATTATGGCTGCAAAACTTTAGAAATTGCCTATTTGGCTTCTTCCAGACTTGATGCGGTAATATTGAACGATTCTAAAGACAATGAATTAATAAAGCCTTTCATGCTTTTGGTTCGAGAAGCTGGTGGTAAAGTTGTAGAAAGTGATAATTTGATTTTGGCAAGTAACGGTTTGATTAATTTGGTATAAATATGCAATTCATTGATGAAGCAAAAGTTTATTTACAAGCTGGAAACGGCGGAAATGGTGCTTCCAGTTTTAGGCGTGAAAAATTTATTCCCCAAGGTGGTCCAGATGGTGGTGATGGTGGAAGGGGTGGTAATGTTGTTTTAGAATGCGTTAAAGATTTAAACACTTTAATTGATTTTCGTTTTCAGCAGCAATTCATTGCAAAAAGCGGCGTTAGAGGACATGGTGGTAAAAAAGATGGACCATCTGCTCCAGAATTAGTTTTAAAAGTTCCAGTTGGTACGCAGGTTTTTAGTGAAGATGAGCAAAATATCTTAGCTGACATGACAACTGATGGAGAAAGATTTATCATTGCTAAAGGTGGAAGAGGTGGTCTTGGAAATAGTAATTTTAAAAATTCGGTAAGACAAGCTCCAACTTATGCTCAAACTGGTGAAGAAGGGCAAAAACTTTGGGTAAATTTAAAATTAAAATTACTTTCTGATGCTGGTTTGCTTGGTTTGCCAAATGCAGGAAAATCAACATTCTTAGCTGCAACTACCAGAGCTAAACCAAAAATTGCTGATTATCCTTTTACTACTTTAAAGCCACAATTAGGCGTGGTTTATATTGACAATTATGAATTTGTTTTAGCTGATATTCCTGGATTAATTTTGGGTGCAAGTCAAGGCAAAGGTTTGGGAGACCGCTTTTTAAAGCATGTTGAAAGATGTGGAGTAATGTTGCATTTAATTGACGGAACTGCTGAAAATGTGGTGGAAAGTTATGATACAATTAGAGGAGAGCTTGCTGGTTACAGCCCAGAGCTTCTTGAAAAAGATGAGGTGATTGCGCTTAATAAAATTGATCTTTTAAGTGATGAGAAAGTTAAAGAAAAAGTAAGTCAGCTAAAAGATTTCTTGAAAAAACAAGGCAAAAAAAGACCTAAAATATTTACTATTTCTGGTGCCACAACTAAGGGTGTGAAGGATGTTTTGAGAGAAATATACAAAAAAATTGAAGAGCATCGTGCTGCTGAGAATTTGAAGTTAGAGTTTGAAGAGATTTAAGGTTATCGATCTTTAGTAAAAAATGACAAAAAAACTCCAAGTGCTAGTCGGCATTTGTAATGCCAACTTATGTTTGTTAAAATTATAAAGTTAGAAAATTTAGCAAATAGAATGTCGGGTTTACAAAACTCGACCAGCATTGAAGTAGATTCGTGGTAAAAAATATCTCTAAAATAATGACAAAAACAACCAAAGCTGCACTAATCACAGGAGCAGCCAAAAGAATCGGTCAAGAAATAGCTCTAAACCTTGCCAAAAAAGGTTATGACATAGTCATTAGCTACAACAATTCAGAATCTGAAGCAAAAAAATTAGTCAAAAAAATCCGTGATAATTTTTCTGTAAAATGCGAGATTTATCGTTGTGATTTACAAGACCAAAATCAAGCAAAAGAATTACTAAAATTCTCTATTCAAAAATTCCCTCATCTAAATATTTTGGTTAACAATGCTTCAATTTTCAATAAGTCAAAATTCCTTACAGCACCAGAGGATGAGATGATGAATAACTTAAACTTACATTTAATTTCTCCTTTGGTTTTATCCAAGGAATTTGCTAAAAATATCGCTGCTAAAAAAATCAAGAATGCTCAAATCATTAATATGGTTGATAAAAACATCGCCCGTTTTGACACCAGTTATTTTTATTATCTGATGAGCAAAAAATTCTTAGCTGAATTTACTAAAATGTTATCTTTAGAATTAGCTCCAGAAATAAGAGTTAACGCGGTTGCTCCCGGATTCATTTTAAATAGTGTTAATGAAAAAAATCCTTCGCAAGAAACACAAAATTTAATTAAAAAAATTCCCCTAAAAACCAAAGGTGAGGTTGAAAATATTTTGCAGGCAATTGAGTTTTTGTTAAATAATAATTTTGTCACAGGGCAAATTCTTTTTATCGATGGAGGAGCTTCTTTAAATCATGCTGGATAATAAAAAAAGAAATCAAGAAGCAGCTTTAGCAATCTTTGCTGGTCGCGGTCAATTGCCAAAAATGCTAATTGAAAATTGTCAAAAAAATGACAGAAAGTTTTTTGTATTTTTGCTTGAAGGTGAAAATTATGAAATTGATTATTCCGCTTTTAACCCCGTAAAGATAAGTTATGGTGAGGTTGAAAAATTTCTTAGCAGCATTCATGAAAATAATATTAAGGAATTGGTTTTTATTGGCGGAGTTACCAAGCCAAATTTTTCCTCATTAAAAGTTGATAAAAGAGGTGCGATTTTATTGGCAAAAATTCTTGCTAGTAAAATTTTGGGAGATGATGCGGTTTTAAGGGCTGTGATTAAGTTTTTTGAAAAAGAGGGTTTAAAAATTATTCCAATTAATCAATTACTGACGGATTTAGCGCCAAAAAAATCAACATTAAGTAAAATTCAGCCAAATAAAGAAGAGTTGGCAGATATTGAAATTGCTGTGAAGGCAATAAAAGCAATGTCGTATTTTGACATTGGACAATCAGTTGTTGTGGTGCAAAAGCAAATTATTGCTGTTGAGGCTTTGGAAGGAACGGACAAGATGATTTTGAGATGCGCTGATTTAAAAACGGAATATGTAAAAGATGCAATTTTAGTAAAATTAAAAAAATCTAATCAATCTTCAAAAGCTGATTTGCCAACAATTGGCGTTTCTACAATTAATAATTGCTATGTTTCGGGAATTAAAGGAATTGCCATTCAAGCTGGCTCAACTTTGATTTTGGAAAAAGAAAAAGTTGTGGCTTTGGTTGATGAATTGGGGATGTTTTTGATTGCGATTTAGTTTAATTGTAGAATTTTTGCTTGTTGCTATCGCCACTTAATAAGGAGAAAGACAGGCAGTATTCCACTCCTTGATAAGGAAGACAAACAGGATTTCCCCTTAATAAGGAAGGACAAACAGGATTCCCCTCCTTGATAAGGAGGGGTTAGGGGTGGTAGATAAAATACATTCTGACTAAAATTAAAATTCCAAGCTAAACAACCAAAACATGGTTCCAAATAATATCCATCTTCCCAATCTAACAAAAAATCTTCCACCAGAAGTGCAAAAAATCTTCAACATCTTTCTAAATCAAGGTGATGAAATCAGGTTGGTTGGTGGTTGTGTAAGAGATTTGCTTATTGAAAAAAAAGTAAATGATTTTGATTTTGCCACCAAATTCCTGCCAGAAGAAATTATCAAAATTTTAGAAAAAAACAAAATTCAAGCAATTCCAACTGGTGTAAAATTTGGTACTATCACCGCAGTTGTTAATCATAAAAATTTTGAAATCACAACCTTACGCAAAGATTTTGAAACTAACGGCAGACATTGCCAACCAGAATTTATTGATGATTATTTTTTAGATGCGGCAAGGCGCGATTTTACAATTAATGCGCTTTACCTTGATAACAAAGGCTTCATTCATGATTATTTCAATGGAATTTCTGATTTAAAAAACCAAGAAGTTAAATTTATTGGTAATGCGCAAGAGCGAATTGAAGAAGATTTTTTGCGTATTTTGCGTTTTTTTAGATTTAGTTGTGACTATGCTAAAAAGCTTGATGAGGTTGGTTTAAAAGCGTGCTTTGTTAAGAAAAGTGGTTTACAAAAACTGTCTCGCGAAAGAATTAGAATGGAATTTTTAAAACTAATTTCTTCACCAAAAAAAGTAGCTTTGATTGAAATTTTAAAACAAGCGGAAGAGCAAAAAATTCTTCCGAAAATATTTTCTACAAAGTTTGATATAAAAGCTTTGGAAACTCTTTTTCAAATTGAAGATAAACTACAAATTTCTGTTGATTTAAATTTAAAAATAGCGGCTTTATTTTTAGTCTCTTGTTATTACCGCGAAGGCTTTAATCCATTGCCAGCACAAAACTGGATTCCTGCCTTTGCGGGAATGGCAAAGGGGAGTTCGAATGACAAAGGGAGTAGAATGACGGCGGAGATTATGGCAACAAATTCAGAAAAACAATATTTGCAATTTTTAATAAAAAACATTGCTAATAATTTTGATGATAAAAGTTTGAAACTGCTTCTAGCTTTTGAAAATAAAGACTTAGTTAGAAATGCTTATTTGTTTAGTTTGTTAAAAGATTTCAACAAAACAAAGGCGAAAAAAGATCTAGAATTCATAGAAAATTTTTCCATACCAAATTTTCCAATTACAGGTGAAGATGTAAAAGCTTTGGGAATAAAAGATAAAAATATTGGCATTGCTTTAAAAGAAGCTAAAGAGTTTTGGGTGTTAAATGGTTTTGAATCAAAGAAAGAAGAGTTATTAAAAAAGACTCAAGAAAAGATAACTTATTTTGATTTAAAACCTATCCCTAAATAAAATTTGATATTTACCAAATAAAACACATAATTTTGTTATTCATTTCTATCAACAAAACAACAAATTATGTCTAATTTTTTTCATGTATCTGATGAGTTCTGGAATGCAGTTTCTCCTCTATTAGTAAAGAAAGAACGCAATCCAAATAAAAAATATAAAAGACAAAATGGTGGAGTAGAAAACCATTAAATTATCGCCCTGTTTTAGAGGGAATAATTTATGTTTTAAAAACTGGCTGCCAATGGAAAGCCCTACCAAAAGAATTTGGATCATCAAGTGCTGTGCATCGTTATTTTAGGTATTGGGAAAGCTCAGGAACTTTCCATAAAATGTGGGAAACTGGACTTGCGGTTTATGATGATATG
>CAMDRL010000111.1 GCA_945906835.1 Rickettsia typhi | reverse complement strand
GAATAAAATATTTGATGATTTCTGAAGTACAGACTTCTTGATGCGAAGAAAGATAAATTGCAAAAACTTTATCAAATTTTTTTTCGTAAATTTTTGGTAAAAGATTTTTGATAAAATTATTACTTATTTGTGACGATTTTTCTGCAACTTCTTTTGAGGTGAGGACGCTTCTTTTTTCTTTAAAGATTTTTCGTAACCGTTTTTTTTCTTGATCCGTAAGAGTCATCTTAATGAGAGTTTTGTAACCACTAAACGGATGAGTACGAGTTCTATTTGATCCAAGGAAGAAATAGTATTGAGATGTGGAAGGACGGATCCCTCACATTGATCTCGAAGTTCGTAAAATAATTACGGGACAATAGAAAATTCAATCTGTCCTATTTAGCAGTTACAAATGATATTTAGTAGTTAAGTATCTTATTTGCAAGCTTATCTATGTGTTGAGTAATGTTTTTCATATTATCGCTCAAAGCATTGTGAATATCTTCTTCGCTGGCATTGTGATTTATAACGCTGTTTTCCAACTTTTTATCGATTATTTCAACGGAGTTTGTATCTTCTAATTCTGATTCCAGTATTAAAGACGAAATTATTAAAATAGTTTTCTCATCAGAATTTCCCATAGAGCCAGCAATATTTGTAACTCTTTTATTTAAGCTATCCGCAAGTCTAAGTAATCTCTCTTTTTCTGATGCTTCGCACTCAATTTTATATTTTGTTTTCCTAACCATAATTTCAACTATTGCCATTATTCCTCTTTTGTAATGATTTTTGAAATTTGATTTAAGTCAGACTCTATAGCATCTATGATATTTGCACTGCTTGATC
Source organism: Rickettsia typhi (assembly GCA_945906835.1). Taxonomy (GTDB): domain Bacteria; phylum Pseudomonadota; class Alphaproteobacteria; order Rickettsiales; family UBA1997; genus UBA2645. The sequence continues at coordinate 4,165 of CAMDRL010000111.1, read as the reverse complement.
GCAATTGATTTATTCTTTTTAAAAGAGACTGATTTTGCTCTTCAAGAGTTTCATTTTCAGTGCTGAGTTTAGAAATGGTTTTTTGTAGATTATTAAGTTCTATATTCAGATTTTGAATAGTTGCTGTTTGCTCTACTATTCTGGATTTGATAGATTTCTCATTACCTTCAATATTAAACATATTGGAATGCAGCGATGTTTCATGAAGTTTTTCGATAGTTATTTTTTCTAAATTTTCTAAAGCTTCAGCAAGCTTGGCACGAGAATCTTCAAAACTCTTTTCTGAATTTGTTTTAGACATTATTTAGCTACGATAATCTTTGTTAATCTTGATATATTCTTCGTTCAAATCACAAGCCCAAATTGTTGCTTTAGTGTCTTCTTGGCAAACCTTAATACCAAGATCAACGGTGATTTTTACTTCAGAATTTTTTAGATATTCGTGAACAATTTTTTCTTCATATTCTGGATGTTTGGCGCCATCTTTGGTTAATTGATAGTTGCCAATTTTTACTATTAATTTTTCTGGCGAAGTTTCTGGGCAAGATTTTCCAACCGCCATTACAATGCGTCCCCAATTAGGATCACAGCCCGCAATTGCGGTTTTTACAAGAGGAGAATTGCCAATTGATAAAGCCACATCTTTGGCTTGTTTTTTATTTTCTGAACCTTGCACGGTAATCTCAATTAGCTTTTTCGCACCTTCTCCATCAACCACAATCATCTTTGCTAAATCAAGCATTACTGCTTTTAAAGTCTTTTTAAAATCTTCTAAAGCGTCATCAAATGGATTTTCAATTAAAGCGTGATTAGATTCTTTGGTGGCGAAAAGCAAAACGGTGTCGTTGGTTGATTGGTCTGAATCAACGGTGATTGAATTAAAAGTATCTTTGTTTATTTCTTTAAGAATTACAGATAAAGCAGCTGAAGAAATATTGGCATCACAAAAAATATAACCAAGCATAGTTGCCATATTTGGAGCAATCATTCCAGAGCCTTTAGCAAAACCAGTTATGGTAATTTTTTTATCAAGAATTTCGCAGGTTTTTGAAGCTAATTTTTCTTTAGTGTCAGTGGTCATTATGGCTTTTGCAGCTTTGTGCCAATAGGCTGAATCGTCTTGTAAATTTTTAACTAAATTTGGAATTGCTGAAGTGATTAATTCGTAGTTTAGAGTTTCTCCAATAACGCCCGTGGAAGAGATGAAGACTTGTGAATTTTTGCAAGATAAAGTTTCTGATATTTTTTCAGCTGTTTTTAAAACCACTTCTTCGCCATGCTTTCCAGTGAAAGCATTGGCATTTCCAGCGTTTACAATTAAGGCTTTAGCGCTGCCATGTTTGATGTTATTTTTACACCAAGTTACAGGTGCGGCAGGCATCGAAGAGCTGGTAAAAACGCCAGCAGCATTGGCTTCATTGTCAAAAGATATTAGAAGTAAATCATCGCGGTTTTTATATTTTATGCCACAATTTGTGGTGGCAATTTTTACGCCTTTGATTGAGATCATTTTTGTTTAATTTATGTTTTTGATTGTGCGAGCTACCTCCCCTAACCCCCTCCTTAACAAGAATGGGGACTAAAAGCAATTCCTCCTTAACAAGTAGGGGGAGCTAAAAGCAATTCATCCCTAACAAGGAGGGGAGCTAAAAGCAATTCCCCTCCTTGTTAAGGAGGGGTTAGGGGAGGTAGCCTGACGCAAATTCTGATTTAATTTATTTCCTTAGCAAATTCTGCAACTTTTTTCAAAGCAGAATTACAAATTTCCACATCTGATTTATTAGCAGAAAAATTTTCGTCAATATCTTTTACAAAAGCTGATCCAACAACAATTCCATCAACACCAATTTTGGCAAATTCTCCCGCTTGTTTTGGCTCTTTAATGCCAAAGCCAATTACAACAGGCAAGCTAGAATTGCGACGAACTTTTTGTAAATTTATTTTATTATCTTCCAAATTTGCTGATTTGGTTCCAGTAATTCCAAGCATTGAAATCAAATATAAAAATCCACTGGCGGCAGCAGAGATTTTTTGAATTCTTTTTTCATCAGTTGTTGGTGCAATTAATTGAATTAAATCAATGTTAGAATTTTTAATTGTAGTGAAAATTTCTGAATTTTCTTCAACTGGTAAGTCAACAATTAAAACACCATCAACTCCGCAAGATTCAGCTTCTTCAATAAATTTGTTAATACCAAATTTAAAAATTGGATTGTAATAGCTCATTAAAATTATTGGAGTTTTAGCGTTGGTTTTTCTGAATTCTTCAACCATCAATAAAGTTTTTTTCAAGCTTGCGCCATTTTTAATAGCGCGTTTAGAGGCATTTTCAATTATTGGTCCATCACCCGCAGGGTCAAGAAATGGAACGCCAAGCTCAATAATATCAACCCCATTTTTTGGTAAGTTTTTTAAAATATTGAGAGATGTTTCATAATTTGGATCTCCAGCGCAGATATAAGCAACAAAAGCGCTCTTGCCGTTTAATTCTAAAAATTTGTTAGCAATTCTTTTCATAAATTTACTCCCAATACTGCGGCAACTGTAAAAATGTCTTTATCACCGCGACCAGATAAGTTAACAATAATAGTTTGATCTTTGGTCATTTTAGCCGCTAATTTACAGGCGTAAGAAATACCATGAGATGATTCAAGAGCAGGAATAATCCCTTCAGTTTTACATAAAAGTTGAAAGTATTCAAGAGCCTCAACATCAGTTGCACTTACATATTCAACGCGACCTAACTCATGTAAATAAGCATGTTCAGGTCCAATTCCAGGATAATCTAAACCAGCTGAAATTGAATGGGCATCTTGAATTTGTCCATCTGTATCTTGTAAAAAATAAGTTTTATTGCCATGCAAAACTGCCACAGAACCTTTGGCAATGGATGCGGAATGCTCTTCACTATTCAAGCCTTTTCCTGCAGCCTCCACGCCGTACATTTTTACTGTTGTGTCATCAATGAATGGATAAAATAAACCAATGGAGTTTGAGCCTCCGCCAATACATGCCACAAGTGCATCTGGCAATTTTCCTTCAACTTGTAAATGTTGCTCTCTGGCTTCTTTGCCAATTATTGAATGAAAGTCGCGAACCATCATTGGATAAGGGTGTGGACCAGTTACTGTTCCAAGTAAATAGTAGGTATCTTTAGCGTTGCTAATCCAATCACGCATTGCTTCATTAATGGCATTTTTCAAACTTTTTGAACCTGATTCAACTGGAATAACTTCCGCCCCTAAAAGCTTCATACGAAAGACATTAGGCTTTTGTCTTTCTACATCTTTTGCGCCCATATAAATGGTGCATGGAATTGAAAAAAGTGCGCAAACTGTGGCGGTGGCAACTCCATGTTGACCAGCTCCTGTTTCAGCAATGATGCGTTTTTTACCCATTTTTTTAGCAAGTAAAATTTGCCCAATGCAGTTATTTATTTTGTGAGATCCAGTGTGATTCAGCTCATCTCTTTTAAAATAAATTCTCGCACCACCAACTTGTGCAGTAAGTCTTTCGGCCAAATAAAGTGGGCTGGGGCGACCGACATAGTGTTGTAAATAATAAGCAAATTCTTTTTGAAATTCAGGGTCTTCTTTAATTTTTTTATAAGCTTCTTCAAGCTCTAAAACTGCTGGCATTAAGGTTTCAGCAACAAATTGCCCACCAAACTGCCCAAATTTTCCGCAAGAATTGGGTTGGTTATAAGTCATTATTTTTTATTAATGGAGTTATGATATGTGAAGGCGTGGAGACTAAATTTGGTGAAGGAAATTAGCAAATAAATTTTTGTCTACTTAGGTAAATCAGCCGTTTCAATCTCTATGAGTCTGTCAAAAATCCCACCCAGAAATTCATCAAAATTTCTTTATTTTTTCTGAATTATTTTCTTGCTAATGATGCTTACTGGAGCTATTGTTTTCTAGTACTTGCGGCTGATTTGTTTTTTGTGAATTAGTCTGATTTTTAACAAGAACTTAGTAAAAAATGTCGTTTTAACCAAAACAAATTGAAATGGTCTGTTTGGAAGATCTTGTTTCCTCCGCTCACATTTACCGTAAGTTTTTGAATTTGTGGAATTTGGATTCGGTGTGAATGGAACTAGAAAGTCTCGAAGTAGATTCTAATTACAAAGGCTATGGAATTTATCGGATATTTCTTTGCTTGT
>CAMDRL010000110.1 GCA_945906835.1 Rickettsia typhi | reverse complement strand
ATCAAGGATCATACTATCAAGAATAGAATTTATACAACTCTTCAACAACTGGAAAAAACTGTTTGCAAATTTGTTACCACACTGACGCCAGAAATTATTAGGAGTGTTTGTGGAGTTAATTATGTGTAGTTAAATTTGATAATTGGTATTACAGCATCATCCAAAGAAGTTTTTGCCCAAACTTTTAAATCAGGAGTGCTGACAACTGGTGAGCTGTTGGTTAAAGATTGAGCGGTGGCTAATTTAGATTTTTTTATCAAAACGCTGCCACCAAAAATGCCAGCAATCATAACACCAATGATGACTAGACACTTGTTAGCTAATTATTTTTTATCCCATATTTAGCCCTGTTTTTGCTTATTTTTTGACAAAATTATTCAAAATATATCCAAATATTTATCATAATTTTGTCAAAAAAGCGCTAAAAACATGTCAAAATCTGTGCTAAAAATAATTAGCTAACAGTGTCTAATGAAAATGAAATTTTGACTAGTGAAAAAGCTTTTAAGTTTATTTTTTTAATATTTTGAGATTACTTAATAAACTAAATTTATTATTCCGATTTTCTTGTTTTGTCATTCCCGCGAAGGCAGGAATTCATATGTAACTTTTACTCAAAAACTGGATTCCAAACTTCGCGGGAATCACAATTGGGATATGGTAACAAGAAATGATGGATATGGTTTAACTAATTTTTTAAAAAGTTAATCGGACCCTCAGCTCTTCCATGAATAAATTGATCTAAATAAGGATTACCAGAAGAATCCATATCTTTTACACTTCCAAACCAAATAATTTTTCCTTCATAAAGCATCGCAACTTTGTCAGCAATTTTACGCGCTGAGGACATGTCATGAGTGATGGTAATTGTTGTAGCGCCAAGTTCTTTAGAGTTTTTTACAATTAAATCATTAATCACATCGGCCATGATTGGGTCTAGGCCAGTTGTTGGCTCATCAAAAAATATAATTTCTGGATTTGCTGCAATAGCTCTGGCTAAAGAGGCTCTTTTTTGCATGCCACCAGAAAGTTCTGAGGGGTAAAGATCGGCAGTTTTTTCACCAAGACCAACGGCATTAAGCTTTTCAATGGCAATTGCTTTGGCTTCTTTTTTAGGAAGTTTTTTTTGATGAAGTAATCTAAAAGCAACATTTTGCCAAACTGGCAAAGAGTCAAAAAGTGCGCCGCCTTGAAATAAAAATCCAAATTTTTCCATCAATTTATCGCGAGATTTTGCATCAAGGTTGGTTATTTCTTGGTCATCAATTTTAATACTTCCAGAAGTTGGAAAAATAAGAGAAGCAATGGTTTTAATTAATACCGATTTTCCACTTCCAGAGCCGCCAAGAATAACCAATGATTCACCTTTTTTTACTTCAAGATTAATGTCGACCAAAACTTGTTTTGAACCAAAGTCTTTGGTTAGGTTTTTGATGATTAGACTATTCACAGAATTTAAGTTATTAATATTGTCATGTCTTCTTGTCATTCTCTTTAAGGCGGCAATCCAAAGGTCTACAAGCGTATTCCCACCACCGCTTGCAGTGACAATCGCAATTATTTATTTAATTCGGCAAGCTTGATATCAATTATTTTTTTAATCGAAACATAATCAACATAACCTTCAGATTTTTCACCATTGATGAAAAAAGTTGGGGTTGATTGAATTTTTAAGGCTTGAGAAGCCTCCATTCTGTCTTTAAGAATTTTTTCTTGTAAATTTTTATCATTAACGCAGCTATTAAATTTTTCTAAAGACATGCCATCAAGCTGAGCAATTGACTGTAATTTTTCGATGAATTTTGGATCAAAAGCCCAAGAGTCTTGAGTTTTAAATAACGCCTTGATCAAAGTGTAATATTTGTCTGAATTTTTATTAGCTTGGCAAATTGCAAACATCCCAGCGGCAAGAGCTGGTTGGTTCAGTGGAAAATCGCGATGAACGAATTGTACTTTTTTAGTTTCAATATATTCGCTTTTTATTTTTTCAAAAGCTTCGTGATTAAAGGCGGCGCAATGTGGACAAGAAAGAGATGAATATTCAATCATCACAACTGGCGCGCTTTTATCTCCATAAATAATATCAGAAGGTAAAACTTTTAAAACTTCGCCATCGATTTGAATTTTAACTGGATTTTCAGCATTTTTATTTACAGCGGCAGAGACCTCATCTTGTGGCACTGCTTCAGCTTTTTGCGCTTCAGCATTGGAAGCATTTTCAGCATCATGCTTAAAAGATGTTTTTGTTTTGTAATTATTAACAATCACAAAAGAAAAGCCAATTAAGGCGCATAAAGAAATAAAGGCGACAGAAATTTTTTGGTAATTTTTCATAGATAATTGATAATTGCATTTGATGACCGACGAGGATAAAATTCATCATTACTAACAAAAATCAACTTTTTTTAATAAAATGTCAAAATCTTCTTTTGAGAAATTATCGGTTTTCATTATTACTAAAAATGAAGCAGATAGAATTGAGAGTGTAATTAATGCTGTGAAAGATGTGGCTGATGAAGTTTTGGTAATCGACTCTGGAAGTTCGGACAAAACCTGCAAAATTGCCATGAAAGCAGGCGCCAAGGTTATGTTTAATGAGTGGAAAGGTTATGGTGCGCAGAAAATTTTTGGCGAAAATCAATGTCGCAATAAATGGGTTTTAAACATAGATTCTGATGAGGAAGTTTCAAAAGAATTGTGTCAAGAAATCAAAGATCTTTTTTTTGGCAATGAATATGAAAATTTTTATGGATTTAGAATTAAGATTGTAAACAAATTCCGCTTTGAAAAAAAGCCAAAAAAATTAGCTTATTATTACAATCAATTACGCCTTTATAATAAAGACTTTGCAGGTTTTAAAAATAGCACAGTTCATGATTCTGTTGAGTTAAAACAAAAAGATGAGCAAAAAATAGGTCAACTTAAAAACATTATTTATCACCAATCTTTTAGGTCTTTTGAACATTGGATTGATAAGATTAATTCTTATTCATCAATGCAAGCATCTGACAGCGTTGTTAAAGGAAAATCTGCTTCAATTATAAAAATTTTCTTTGTTCCGACTTTTGCTTTTCTAAAAGCTTATTTTGTGCGTCGTTATTTTATTTATGGTTTTGATGGCTTTATTTATAGTTATCTTTTTGCCTTTTCGCGCTTTGCTAAGGCAATTAAAACAAGAGAATTATTTAGAGTAAAAAATAGCAATTAATCGATTGCAATAGTTGGTGCAACTAATTTTGTATATCAAAACATTTGGTAGCTTTTGTTTGTAAATTTTGATAAGATGGGTTAAAGTGCTAATTTTTTGATAATAATTTTTGCCTAAATATGTTTAGAGTTTTGGTTGTTTTGTGTTTTCTTATATTAATCGGATGTTCATCTAAAAGAGAGAGTCCAACAATTTATTTTACCAATGCTAGCTTGGGAATTATTAAAGATATTCGGTGCAGTTGGGGAGGCATAAATTTATTGACTCTTCAAGGCATAAGCCCAGGAGATAGTAGGGCAAAATCTTTTTATATTAAGAGAAGTTCAGATTTTTTTGGTCCAAAGACTATTTCTTGGATTAATCCAGATAATAAAAAAATAACCAGAGAATTCAACTTTGAGAAAGCGCGATTACCAAGCATTTCAGAAGAAAAATCTTTCGCCTATGTGCAGATTTATTTTTTACAAGATGATATAGAGGTGGTTGGTAGTGATGATAATAATGCTGACGAAAGAACTAGAGCTAAAGAAATTGAGATGGCAAAGAATAGAAAAGAAGCAGAGGAAAGGGGAATATTTGCAGCCTGCGTCCCTAACCGCATTAACCTATATAATTGCCCTGGAAATTCGGCGCAAAATTCTTTGATTATTTTGCACGAGCAGCCTAACTAATACCATTTTAACCTGAAAACACCCATTTTCTTCTGCAAGATTCTGGCATAAATTGCGACGAAAAGCATAAGCTGTATCACCTGATACGACTTATGCTTTTCGTCGCAATTTCTGCTCATAATTTTTTTGAAGAAAATGGGTGTTTTCAGGTTAAAATGGTATAAGATTATTTAGTCGATTGTTCTTGGCTATTTTCATGGGCAAGCTTAATTCCAAGTGATATAACGGAAATTGTGCTTGGAGGTTTTTTTGTTTCGTCATTCAATGGATTTTTTATCCCAACTTTATCTATTAGTTCATCCAGCACATTTTTTACTTCGCTTTGTTCAACCTGATCATGAATTTCCATCATATATCGCGCAGCTTCATCTCTAAATATTTTTAAGCATTCTTCTAATTTTTCTGGAATAATTGGATGTTTGGAAGAGTCAGTATCTTTAATAATTTTATCATAAACAAAGTTTCTTTTGCTCATAGTTGTCCCAGTATCTATGATAGAAGAATGTAATTCTTTTAATATTTCTTTTAGTGCCTCTTTATTTGGATCTTCAACTTCTCTCAGAGTATGGCTTATAAAAGCATCAAGTTGCGCTGGATCTTTGGGGCTAAAAATTGCGCTAAATATTTCTTTGGATTTCTCTGCGTCAATTGCCAAAAGAGCATCTCGATCTTTTTGTGGCATTCCCTCAAATTGTAGCGAAATTTCAACCATGTTTCTTGCCAAAGCTTTAACATTTTCTGCTGAATCTTTTTCTGAAAGATAATAGGCTGGATTTTGTTTTTTTAGCAATTTATAAGCAATTGAAAGTAAAACTGCCATTACCATAATACCATCCACATAGTTTTGGAAAAATTTAAGATTAGCTTCTGCCTGAGTTCTTTTTTCCAAATAATCAACATCAAGTTTTGCCATAATAACCAAGTCGGCACTATTATTTATTTCAATAACTTTTTCTAAATGATATTTAGATTTATTATAATCTTGCACGCTTCTATAAATGGCGGATATTTCATAATGTGATCGCTCTTGCGCAAATGGATTATTTGGATTTATTTCTAGTTCCTTAGAAAAATCATCCAATGCTTCTTTTTTTAGCCCTGTTCTAAAATAAGATAATCCTCGATCAAAATGCTGCCAAGGTCTGTTTGGAAATAAATCG
>CAMDRL010000109.1 GCA_945906835.1 Rickettsia typhi | reverse complement strand
AAGATTTATCAGAAGAAAAAAAGTTTCAAAATAAAGTTCAATTAGAAAATTATATTTTCAAAACTCAGGAAGTTTTTTTGTTAATTATTTTGAAAATTCTTAATTTTTCTGATGAAAATTTAGCTAAGAAAATTGCTAAAAATTTGGCTTTAATTTCGTTTAATTTTGAGTTGTTAAAAAAGATTAAAAATGAAGATGAAAAAATAGTAAGATTTTTTTACCCAGAGTTTTTTGAAGAGTTAAATATTGAAATAAAATCTTGGAAGAGAAATAGTGATGAAGGTAATTTATTATTGGTTGTAAAGCATCTTGTTGGGCAAATAAATTTAGCTGCAGAAGAGATTAAAAAAATTGAAAAACTTTTGCCAAAAAATCTTAAAAATTTGATTGTGAAAAAAGATTTAGTGCAAATTTTATTGCAGGATTTGCATAGAAATAATTACGATATTTTTGCTTCTAAAATTTTGTCTAAAAGTTTTTTTGTGAAGATTAAGTTTTTGCTGAAAGCTCTTTAGCATGGAGGTTATTTAAATGGACCCCGCACTTCGTAATTGGGGTTCATTTTGATGCGATTTCTTACTTTTTAATTTCACCAAATTAACAACAATTCCAACCATCGCAGCTCCAAAAATCATGGCACATCCCAGCCACATTAAATAAATAAAAGGCTTAGTGTAAATTCTTAAAGCATGAAAACCATTTTCATCTTTCTGTCCCAATACTAAATAAAGGTCTCCCAATAAGCTGCTTCTAATTGCAGCTTCGTTGGTGGTTTGATTAGAGATTGGATAAAATCGTAATTGAGGAAGTAGTATCACAAAAGCTTTTTCATTCTTTTTTACTTCGAACAACCCCTCTCTGGCTACAAAATTAGCTCCTGCAACATAGCCAATTTTTATGAATTTAATGTCGTAATTTTCAATTTTTACTGATTCATTTTCTTTGATATTTAGTTCTTTTGTGATTCCAAAAGAAGAGGTTAAAACAATGCCAATTATTATTAATGAAAAGCCAGTGTGAGCAGCTGTAACGGGAATTCTAGATAGATTTTTAGAAGAGAGGAATCTTTGTAAAAATGTTACCTCTTTTTTGCTTAAAAGAGTTTTTACAAAAAATGAAATTGTTAAAATTACAGCAAAAATTGCCAAAAATAAAATTATGATTTGAAGAAATTTTGCTGATTTTTCATAAGAAAATACCAAACAAGTTAAAAGCCCAGAAAGCAATAAAATCATGCCATTGAAGCGATTTATAATTTTTTCTTGAGAGGTTTTTTGTGAGAAATTTAGGCTGGTAGAAATTGCTAAAAAAATCAAAAATGGAATTATTAAAATTGCAAATAATTTATTGTAATAATTAGGTCCAATTGAGATGAATTGATTAAATAAACTTTGTGAAAAAATTGGGTAAATAGTTCCAAGAAGTACGATGAATAAAGTCAGAATTAGAAAATAATTATTGATTAAAGCAGCACCAATTTTTGAACAAAAATGAAAATTAGTTTCTTTGGTGGTTTTTTGACTTTGAATTTTGTGAGATTTGCTGCCAAAAATTAATAATCCAGCGCCACCAATTAGCATAATTAAAGTGATAACAAAAAACCCCCTTTGTGCGTCAATGGCAAATGAATGTACAGATGTCAATATTCCAGAGCGTGTTAGAAAAATTCCAAGTAGACATAAAATGAAACTTAAAATTGATAAAAATGCTGTCCAAATTTTAAAAATTTCCTTTTTCTCTAAAAATTTTATACAGTGAATTAAGGCGGTTCCAGCAAGCCAAGGCATTAAGGAAATATTTTCTACAGGATCCCAAAACCAATATCCGCCCCAACCAAGCTCGCGATAAGCCCACCAAGATCCAAGACCAATTCCTAAAGTCAAAAATCCCCAAGAAAAAAGCAGCCAACTTTTTAAATGTTTGGCAAATGCGCTGCTGATATTTTCTGTTAAAAGCCCCGCAATTGCGAATGAAAAAATTAATGAGAAGCCAATGTAGCCCGTGTAAAGCATGGGTGGATGCATGGATAATCCAATATCTTGTAAAATTGGATTTAAGCCAAGACCACTTTTTGGGGTGGGAAATAATCTTAAAAATGGATTGGAAGTGAAGGCTGTGAATGCAGAAAAGGCGGCAATTATTAAAGATTGCGATGAAATTATGATGAGCTTTGTTGCGGCGTTTATGTTGCTTAAAAAACTAAAAATCAAAGTGTAACCACACAAAATAGTGATTAGCAAAAGCATTGATCCTTCATGATTTCCCCAACTTCCAGAGATTTTGTAAAGCAGTGGTTTTAGATGATGTGAATTTTGGTAAACATTAGCTACTGAATAATCAGAATTAATGTAAGAAGTAATTAGAGAAATTTGCGAGAAGAGGGCGCAGAAAAAAATTAATGAGACTAAAATTTTTGAGATTTTTTCTAACTCAGAATTTTTTAATAATCTTTGCTGCGCGTTTAATTTATTAATTGAAACAAAATTAAAAAGTGGCAGAAAAATACTGACGAGGAAGGTCATCAGTAGAAATGCAAAGCCAATATTTGGTGCCATTTTTAAATTCCGGCTTTAAATTCTTTTGGAAATAAACTCTTTCACAAAATCAGTATTATTATCAATCACGGTAAATTCTTCCTTGCGATCAAAAAGATCTTTCAAAAAATTTGGTAAAGTAGGTTTTGGCGTTCCGGCTTCAATAAAGGCTTCTGGAAATTTAGCAGGATGAGCTGTTGCAAGCGCTACAACTATTTCACCTTGGTAAGAGCTGCTCTTCATAAAAGCATCTGCTGCAGCAACGCCAATTGCGGTGTGAGGATCTAAAACCTCGCCAGTTTTAGCGAAAACTTCTTTTATTTTTTCTTGAGCTTGTTTGTCATCAAAAGCATAAGAATCAAATTCTTTTCTAATATTATCCCAGATAATTTTTTTAACTTTTAATGAGCCAGTTTTTTCAAATTTACTCATTAATTCAGGCATTTCTGATTCTATTTTTTGATCTTTATGAGCGTTAAAAAGCAATCTTTCAAAATTACTTGAAACCTGAATATTCATACTTGGAGAAATTGTTTCTTGTAACTCACTGCGGCTGTAATCGTTGTTTTGTAAGAAGCGATGCAAAATATCATTTGAATTAGTAGCAACAATCAGTTTGTTGATATTCAAGCCCATTTTCTTAGCTAAATATCCAGCATAAATATCGCCAAAATTCCCAGTTGGAACTGCAAAAGAAATAGCGTTATCTTTATTAGCGCCAAGCCTTAAAGCTGAATAGAAATAATAAACAATTTGTGCCATGATGCGGGCGAAATTAATCGAATTTACCGCTACCATTCTTTTGCCATTTAAAAATGATTGATTGCCAAACATTTTTTTAACCATTGATTGGCAATCGTCAAAATTTCCAGTCAAAGCAATGTTAAAAACATTATCTTCAAGTACAGAAGTCATTTGTTTTCTTTGAACTTCCGAAACTTTATTATGAGGATGTAAAATGAAAATTGAGACATTTTTACAAGCCTTGCAGCCTTGAATTGCGGCTGAACCAGTATCTCCGGAAGTGGCACCAATAATTACAATTTTTTCACCGCGCTTTTGTAAAAAATAATCAAGCAAATTTCCCAAAAATTGTAGAGCAAAATCTTTAAATGCTAAAGTTGGCCCATGAAAAAGCTCAAGCAAAAACTCATTCTGATCAAGCTGTTTTAAAGGGGCAATTGCAGTGTGAGAGAAATTATTATAAGATTTGGCGATAATTTTTTTGTAAGTTTCTTTATCAATTTCGCCACCAATAAAACATTCGGTAACTTCAAAAAATAACTCTTGGTAAGTCATTTTTTTCATTTGAGATAATCTTTTTTCGTCAAATTTCGGCAGAAAATCAGGAATGTAAAGACCGCCATCATTAGCAAGGCCCTGCAAAACAACATCTTCGAAGGAAAGAGTTGGTGCTTGAAGGCGGGTTGAGATATATTTCATATTTTAAAATTGTGTTTTTTTGATAATCTTTGTGCTTGGAAGTTGTTGGCGTTGTTCTGTGGTTGACTTAATTCAATATTGTAAATTGTTTTATTTCAGCGAATTACTTAAAAAAAGTGCCTGTAAATGAAGACAATGATTTTAAAGTTTGATTTTTTGATCATTAAAAATATTTTTAAGCGTTAACAGTCAATAAGTCAAACTTTGAGTCGAAATCAAGATATCTAAATGCTAAAAATTATTACAAGACAACTCAAGCAAAAACCTGACTATCTCTATCGTAGTGGCGTGGGTATTATGATTATCAATAAGAATAAAGAAATTTTTGTGGGTAAAAGAATCGACAATCATTCTGATGCTTGGCAAATGCCACAAGGCGGGCTTGACGCTGGAGAGGGTGAAGATGAAGCAATGTTTCGTGAGTTAAAAGAAGAAACCGGAATTAATGATGAGGCTGTAAAAGTAATACAGAAAAGCCAAAAATATTATTATTACAACTTGCCTTATAAGTTGCAGAAGAAATTTTGGGGCGGGAAATATTTGGGTCAAAAGCAAAAATGGTATTTAGTAGAATTTATTGGTGAAGAAACTGCCATTAATGTAAAAACCGAAGATCCAGAATTTTCAGAGTGGAAATGGATTTCCAAAGAAAATCTGCTTAATGAAATAGTCCCTTTTAAAAGAGATTTATACGAAGACATAATTAAAGAATTTGAAGAATTGTTGTAAAATTAATGAATATTGAAGTAAGTTTTTACCAATGCGATGAAACAATCGCTAAGTCAGTTGCACCTTTGTTGCTCAAGGTTCTAGATGAAAATAAAAAAGCTTTAATTGTTGCGGAAGATCAAATTCAAATTAAGGAAATTGATGCTAGTTTGTGGAGTTATGGCAAAAATAAATTCATTCCTCATATTACAATTTATGATAAGGAATTTGCTAAAGATTTCGATCTAAAAAGACAGCCAATAATGATCTCTGACAAAGAAGAAAATATTAATGAAGCTGATTATTTGGTTTTAACTAAAGAAGTTTCAGAAGGATTTCTTTCTAAATTTTCTAGGGTTTTTTATTTTTATGATCCCTTGAATTTGGATGTGGCAAAAAAGTTGGCTAAAAAATATAAAGCAA
>CAMDRL010000108.1 GCA_945906835.1 Rickettsia typhi | reverse complement strand
AAAACCACCTCAAAAGTCTTACGCAATAAATGCATTTCCTCAAAAGAAATCACCGATTTTTCTTGAGCTAAATTAAGGCAATCTTCAACCCTTGCTTTTGGCAAAATTTTATTTCTAATGGCTTCTTTAACTTTATCAGCAGCTTCTTTTGACTCTTCAACAAGTCTCATAGCATTTTCCAATCTTCCTAAAGCTTCATTTTCGTCATGAGGAACAAAAATTCCTTCAGTTAAAGAATCGCGGAATTTACCATTTTTGATAAAATCTTTTACAACTTTATGACTAAGATTATCATTAGCTAAACTTCCTAAACGATTGAAGCGACTCCAAGTTGAAAAAGGTAACATTATCCAAAAAGATGGAGATAAAAACTTAGCAACAGAATTTTTTGAACCACCAAAAAGATTTTGATAAAGCCCATCAAAAGCAATTTGCATATCATTCAAAAGTTTTTTCATGGCATAATGAACAACAGGAACATCAGACTTTTTGCGACCATCGGCCTCAAATTTTCTTAGCACACAAGTTGCCATGTACATTGCCGATAAAATATCGCCAAAACGACCATTAAGTTTTTCTTTGCGTTTTAAATTGCCGCCAAACCTTGCCATGGCAATGTCAGCAAGCAACGCAAAAGTGGCGGAAGCCCAAGAAATTTTGCATTCATACCTACCAATAAGCCCTTCTTTTGTGGAAATTCCCAAATAACCACGAGTTAAAGATAGAGTAACTGAACGAGTAAGATTTCTGATCAAATGTTTTATATGTCCAAAAAATGCTTTATCAAAAGCTTTTAAATCACCTTCTTCCAAAGCCACAATTTCTTTGTAAGCAAAAGGGTGACACATTATGGCGCCTTGTCCAAAGTGAATCAAGCTGCGCGTCATGATATTTGCACCTTCAACTGTAATTGAAATTGGCGTCGAAAAATAAGGGTTTGCCAAAAGATTTCTTGGACCACGAATAATTCCGCTGCCACCAACAATATCCATGCCATCATTAATATTTTGACGGAAAATTTCAGTAGCATGATATTTAGCAATTGCGGTAATTACTGCTGGTTTAGAGCCAGAATCAACCGCAGCAGCAGTAAAGCTGCGCATAGCTTCTGAAATATAAGTTCTACCTACAATTCTTGCTAAAACTTCTTCCACACCTTCAAATTTTCCAATTGGCAAACCAAATTGTTGTCTAATGCTTGAGTAAGCGCTGGTAACGCGGGCAACAAGTTTTGAACCGCCGCAACTGGTTGAAGGTAAAGAAATTCCTCTTCCAGCTGCTAAACATTCCATCAACATTTTCCAGCCTTTTCCAAGACCTGTTTGTCCGCCAATTACAGCATCTAATCCAACTACAACGCTATCGCCATTTAGAGGAGAATTCACAAATGGTGTTGCCAAAGGATCATGTCTTCTGCCTTGCCTTACACCTGGAGTATTGCTTGGAATTAAAGCGCAAGTAATACCAATATCTTCTTTATCAAATAAAATTTTATCAGGATCACGAAGCTGAAAAGCCACGCCAATCAAAGTGGCATAAGCGCCAAGAGTTATGTAGCGTTTATTCCAATTTAAGCGAATTTTGGTTTCGCCATACATGTCTTTAAATAAAACGCCTTCAGAAATAATTGAAGTCGCATCACTGCCTGCTGCTGGTTCAGTAAGTGCGAAGCATGGTAAATCACGACCATCAGCAAGGCGAGGTAAATAATGATCGCGTTGTTCTTTATTGCCATAATGTAAAAGTAATTCTGCAGGCCCTAAGGAGTTGGGAACCATAACGCTAATTGCTAAAGTTACCGAACGGGAAGCTAATTTTTGAATTACGCAACTATGGGCATAAGCTGAAAATTCAAGCCCGCCATATTCTTTAGGAATAATCATGCCAAAGAATTTTTTATCTCTTAAAAACTGCCAAACATTTTGTGGCAAGTCTCTTTCTATTTGAACTTGATAGTCAGAACAAATTTTACAAAGTTCTTCAACTTCATTATTTAAGAAGCTTTCTTCTTCACGAGTAAGTTCTGGATATTTTTGAGAGAAGATCCATTTGAAGTTCGGTTTTCCAGAAAATAATTCACCATCAACCCAAATTGTACCAGAGGTAAGGGCAATTTTTTCGGTTTCAGAAATTTTTGGTAAAAGACCAAGTTTGGTAATTAATAGAATTATTGGTCTGGTGATGAATTTTTGTCTCATCAAAGGAATTGTGAAAAACGCTACAGCAAAAGTATAGATATTCCAGAAAGCCTGACCAAGATCGCAAGTCAGAAGATATAAGGTTAGAACAACTAAATGAGAATAAATTGAGAAACCTCGATAGGCATAAAATATCAGTAATGCCAATGTTATCAAGCCAACATTTGGAATTTGAGTTAGTAGATCAATAACTTTATCAAGAATTGCAACTGGGTCAAAATTTGTCATAATTAATATTTGAATTATTATTAGTTTATTACTCTCTTGTCATCTTGAACGAAGTGAAGGATCTCTTTTAATCTCATAAGATGCTTCGCTTACGATCAACATGACAACTTTTTACAAGGTACGCGCACAATATAAAAAACTCTTATTCTTTATTAGCCACCAACTCACAGGCTGCCTTCACCAATCCCCGAATACAACCAATATAAAATGCCCTCTGAGTAGAGGAAACCGACCCTCTAGCATCTAACAAATTCAACAAATGACTTGCCTTTAAAGCATGCTCATAAGCGGGAATAGGTAAATTCTTTTGTGATAAGATTTCTGACTGATTTTTAGCATCTTCAAAATGACGAAGCAACTCATTTGCATCAGAATGTTCCAAAATGAAGCCAGAATTCTCAATTTCGCTTTGTTTAAAAATATCTCCATAAGTAATTTTATCATTACCTTCGCCACCATTCCAATTAATATCAAAAATATTATCAACGCCCTGAATATGCATGGCAAGACGCTCTAAACCATAAGTAATTTCTCCGGGAATTATTTCACATTCAATGCCACCAACTTGTTGCATGTAAGTAAATTGAGTAACTTCCATACCATTAAACCAAACTTCCCAACCAAGTCCAGAAGCTCCAACAGAAGGATTTTCCCAATCATCTTCAACAAATCTAATATCATTAGCTTTGGTATCAATTCCAATCAAATTAAGGCTTTGCATGTAAAGCTCTTTAATATTATGAGGCGCTGGTTTTAACAAAGTTTGAAATTGGTAATAATGGCTAAGACGATTAGGATTCTTGGCATATCTGGCGTCAGTGGGTCTTCTGCAACCTTGGGCATAAGCAACTTTCCAAGGTTTTTTTCCTAAAGCTCTTAAAACAGTGGCAGGGTGCAAAGTGCCAGCACCAACTTCAATATCAAGCGGCTGTAAGATAGCGCAGCCTTGATCTGACCAGAATTTTTGTAATCTAAAAATAATTTCTTGAAATGATATCATGCTTGAATTGTAAAAATTTATATAAACCGAATGTGTTTTATCTACCGCCCCCACCCCTCCTTATCAAGGAGGGGAGAATTTAAAACTTCCTCCTTATCACGGAGGGGGAGAAAATAGCCTAAACGTCTATTTTCGACTACAGCGCGTTCGGTGCTCAAGCATCCCCCTCCTTGATAAGGAGGGGTTAGGGGCGGTAGATAAACGCGCTCAGTTGCTTAAACACTAAAAGAAGACCCACAACCACAACTAGCCTTAGCATTAGGATTAATCACTTTAAAATAAGACGCTCCCAATTCTCTAACAAACTCAATCTCACATCCATCTAAAAATTGTAAAGAAGTTTCGTCAGTTAAAGCCAATATTTCAGAACCTTCTTCATAAATTTTAATATCTCCTTCTTCCAATTTATTGTCTAAATCAAATAAATATTGAAAACCACTACAGCCTCCACCAGAAACTCCAACGCGCAAAAACTTTCCTTGATTAGATTCTTTTTGTTTAATCTCTTTAACTCTTTCAATTGCTGACTTGGTAAGTGTTATTGACATTATTTTTTAGATTGATTTCTTTTATTTAATTCCTGCAAAATTTCATCAAGTTCAATATTTTGTGAAGCAAGTAAAACCAAAGTGTGATAAAATAAATCACTAACTTCTCCAATTAAATCTTGGCGAGTTTCTTTATTATTTTTTTGCTCATTCATAAAAGCTGCAATCACAACTTCCAAAGCTTCTTCACCAACTTTTCGAGTAATTTTTTCCGCTCCACCTTTAGCAATTTCAAAGGTGTAGGAATTTTTTTCTTTAGTGGCAATTTTATTTTTGATCAAAGAAAATAGCTCATCAAGACTAAGTGTTTTGGACATTTTTGGTAAAAGTTTTTTAAAGAAGAAGATTAAAATTTAGTAATCAAAGGCTTAAATGCAAGTGACAAAGCTTTTATTAAATAATATTATTTTTTGTTTGAGGTGTGTATAAATCACCCGTTTCAATCGCTGACGCGATTGATCCGCCCTCTTTTTCAAAGAGGACTAAAAGCGCGGCAAGCCCTCTTTGAAAAAGAGTGGGGATCAATCGCACCAGTGATTGAAGCGGGTGATTTAAAAAGCTAAAAAAGTTTTAGCATTTAAGTTTTAATGGCATTAGCTACTTGACAAAAATCTCTCCAACTTTACTCTACATCCCCCTTGCTGGAATCAACTCCACCAAAATTCATAAAAATAAATTAAAATTAACAATGGCTATCGAAACTACTCTATCAATCATCAAACCTGACGCTACAGAAAGAAACCTTACCGGCGCAATCAATTCTAAATTTGAAGCTACTGGCCTTAAAATTGTTGCTCAAAAAAGATTGCAACTTTCTGAAAAAACCGCTGGCGAATTTTACGCAGTTCACAAAGAAAGACCATTTTACAATGATTTAGTAAAATTCATGACTTCTGGTCCAGTTGTGGTTCAAGCTTTAAAAGGTGAAAATGCTGTTGCAAAAAACCGTGAAATCATGGGCGCCACAAACCCAGCTAACGCTGATGCTGGAACAATCCGCAAAGAATTCGCTCTTTCAATTGAAGCTAATTCAGTTCACGGTTCTGATAGTTTAGAAAATGCTAAAAACGAAATCGCATTTTTCTTTGCTGGTTATGAGATTGTTGAATAAATATTCATTTTATTAAGGTTATAAATGGGGCATGCTTTTATTTAAATCT
>CAMDRL010000107.1 GCA_945906835.1 Rickettsia typhi | reverse complement strand
GCTTCGATCCACCCTCTTTTTCAAAGAGGGCTAAACAATTTAAAGCTCAAATGCTCAATATTTTTAATCATTTTAAAGAAGAATTTTTTGCTGTTTTGCAAAAAATTGCCGTAGAAAATAATGTAGAAATTTCTCAAAAAGATTTTGATAATTTTACTGTAGAACCAGCAAAAGAAAAGACTCATGGCGATTTGGCCTGTAATATTGC
Source organism: Rickettsia typhi (assembly GCA_945906835.1). Taxonomy (GTDB): domain Bacteria; phylum Pseudomonadota; class Alphaproteobacteria; order Rickettsiales; family UBA1997; genus UBA2645. Next base: position 5,008 of record CAMDRL010000107.1, on the reverse strand, counting down.
GATGGTTTTAAGTAAAAAATTCTCGACTATTGAATCGCTAAATAATCCTAGGAAATTAGCTGAAGTAATTATCGCAAAAATTTCTAATGAAAATATTTTAAAGTTAGAAATCGCTGGTCCAGGATTCATAAATATTTTCTTAAAGAATCAAATTTTTCACCAAATTTTAGCTGAACTTTTGCAAAAAAAGTCTTTTGATTTTCCAAATTTAGGCAAAGGCGAAAAAATCAACTTGGAATATGCCTCACCAAATCCAACTGGCCCAATCCATGTTGGACATACTCGAGGCGCAATTTATGGCGATGTTTTAGCAACACTTTTGCAAAAAGTTGGTTATGATGTTTTGAAAGAATATTACATCAATGATGCTGGCGCACAAATTATTACCTTAGTTAAATCAGCTTATTTGCGCTATTTGGAAGCTTTAGGAGAAAAAGTTGAAATTCCAGAGGGATTTTATCCAGGAGAGTCTTTGATTCCGGTGGGGATTGCAGCAAAAGAAATGTTTGGAAATAACCTTAAAAATGTATTTGAATGTGGAAAATTCGCAAATGTATTTTTAAAAACAGGATATACAGAAGACTCAAAAGAATATAAAGATTTTCGTGATTTTGTCGTTGATTCAATGATTGAAATGATTAAATCTGACTTACTTACTCTTGGCATTAAACACGATAACTACTTCTCAGAAAGAAGGGAATTACATGACAAAAATAAGATTAGCGAAGCAATTCAAACTCTAAGAAGCATAAAGAAAAACGGAGAAAGTTTAATTTACGAAGGATTTTTAGAATCTCCAAAAACTGAAAAAGGAGTCGGAGTAATACCAGAGGGATATGAAGATTATGAACAAACCCTCTTTCGCTCAACTCTTTTTGGAGACGATCAAGATCGCGTAGTGGAAAAAGTTGAAAGAAATCCTCAACGCACTGACGAAGAAAATCAAAAATCCAAGAAAGTTCCTACTTATTTTGCTGGAGATATGGCTTATGTGGTAAGTAAATTTGAACGCGGAGCTAGAACTTTTATAATGCCTCTTGGATATGATCACGCTGGCTATGTAAAAAGACTAGCTGCGGCAGTTGAAGCTCTAACATCGGGACAAGCTAAGCTAAAAGTCATTCTCTGCCAAATGGTAAAATTCGTCAAAAATGGCGAACCTTTGAAAATGTCAAAAAGATCAGGAAATTTTATTACTGCTCGCGAAGTAATTGATGAAGTTGGTGCTGACGCTTTGCGCTTTATAATGTTAACTCGCAAAAATGACGCACCATTTGATTTTGATTTGGCAAAAGTAATTGAACAATCTAAAGATAATCCAATTTTTTATGTGCAATATGCCCATGCTAGATGCTGCTCTGTACTTAGAAATTTAAAGGCTGAAGGAATTTTACCAGAAATTGAATCACAAAAAATTGATGAATCAGTTTTAGAAAATTTAACTGATGAAGCAGAAATTGAATTGATTAAAAAAATTGCTTCATTTCCAAGAATAATTGAATTAGCCGCAATAAATTATGAACCACATAAAATTGCTTTCTATTTACAAGAACTTGCCGCTAACTTCCATTCTCTGTGGAATAAAGGCAGTGAAAATCATGATTTAAAATTTATAGTTAAAGATAATTTGAATCTTACTAAATCAAGAATTTATTTAATAATTGCCCTTAAAATTATTATCGCTTCAGGTCTTGAAATATTTAATATCAAGGCAGTTGAAGAAATGCGTTAATTTTTTAAATTTATGGAAGATTTTGGCTATTTAAAAGAAGAAAAAAGTAAATTTTCTGAATTACTAAAAAGATTTTTTCTGATTGGTGCTACGCTATTTTCTATTGCCTGCTTCATTTATGTTACAATCAGCGCTTATAATTTTGTTTATAATGACCAAAATAATAATGTTGAAACTATAAAATCTCCAGAAGGTGAAATTAAAGTTACCGAAGAAGCCCTTGTAAATGTTGATGCTGAGAAAGAAAAAACCAATTCAATTTATGATGATATTTTTGGTAGCAGGAAAGAATCTCTTACTCCTAAAATTCACTTAGCTCCTGAACCAACTCTTCCACCAAAAAGAGAGGAAAAACCGGCAGTAGTTGTAGATTCAATTGATGTCATGGATAATGTAGATCATAAAGCTCAAAAAGATCAAAGAATTGTTGTTTATACCAATCAAAAGAAAGAAGATGCTGGTTCAAAAGACCTTCTAACAAAAGGATTGGTTCCAACAAAAGAAACTCATACTAATACCACCGTTACTAAAAAATCCTCTAACAGAGGTTTAATAAAAGTTCAGATTGCTGCATTAACTTCTCAAAGTGCAGTTGATGATTATTGGAAAAAGCTCAATCGCCTTAATTCAAGACTTTTTTCAGGATTGAAGCTATCTACTGAAAAAGTTGATTTAGGAAAAAGAGGATTATTTTATCGTGTGCAGATTGGTAATTTTGCCAATCAAATAGAGGCCGAAGAATTTTGTAAGAGTTATGTTTCACAAACACAGAAGAGTAAGGCTGATTGTATTATGGTGGAGTAGAAATAGCATCCTTGAGCAAAGGGAGTGATTTTTTTCAAGCTAATGAAATACTTTGCCTCGCTCAGGATGACAGACTTTAAATATCGTGAAACTCTCTAATCTCAACAACCAACCCAACATATTCCTCAGGAACATTCATTTTATTTAAAATCCAATCATAAATCGCAAAATCATCTTCATTTATGAATGTTTGATAAAGATCTAATTTTTCATCATCAAATTCATTAATTTTTTCTACGATATATTTTCCAAGCAAAATGTCAGTTTCTTTACAGCCTCGATGCTGTGATCGGTAAAGCACTTGCTTTATCAGAATTTCTTTATTCATTATAAGTAAGATTTGATTTTTTTAATTAATTCCAAAACATTTTTTTCTTCATAAGATTTTATGGTGCCTCCCCAAACTGGATTTGGAAAAGATAAATCATTTTCAAAGCGCGCAATAATATGAATATGACATTGACGCACCATATTGCCAAGCGCAGCAATATTAAGTTTGGTTGGTTTAAATTCTTTTTGTAATATTTTAGAAACCACATTTATTTCACGAAGAACTTCTGTTTGATTTGCAAAATCAAGATCGGTTAACTCAACTAAATTATGTTGGCGAGGAACTAAAATAAACCATGGATAATTGGCGTTATTCATCAAAAGTAATTGTGAAATTTTAAAATCATGCACAAAAAATGTATCCGCTTGCAATTTTTGATCAAGTTTGAACATGTTGATTGACGAGTAAGATTAATTAAGAAAAATAATAATATTAAAAACTTTGCAAAACATTAAACATATTTAACAAATTTTCTACAAGTGCTTAAATTTCTTTCAATCCAAAACATTGTTTTAATTGATAAAACTGAAATTGAATTTTCATCTGGGCTTTGCGTTTTAAGCGGAGAAACCGGTTCTGGAAAATCAATTTTACTTGACGCTCTTGGTCTGGTAATTGGATTTCGCTCTAACTTGCGCCTAATTGGTAATGATGAAAATAAAGCTTTTGTTGCTGCACAATTTGACATTAAAAATAATTTATTCTGTCAAAATATTTTAAAAGAAAATGATCTTTTAGATGCTGAAAATCCTGATTTGTTAAATATTCGCAGAATAATTCAAGAAAATTCTGCCAGCAAAGTTTATATTAATGACATTTTAATTGGTGTAAATTTACTTAATCAAATTGGTGAAACTTTAGTTGAAATTCATGGGCAACATGATCAAAGAGGCCTTTTAAATTCAAGCTTTCACAGCGAAATTTTAGATGAGTTTACCCAAAATCAAAATCTACTAAAAGATCTTAGAAAAATTTACGATGATTTAAAAGAAACTGATAAAAAAATCTTTGAAATTAAAGCTAAAAAAGAACAAGCGGAAAGAGAAGGGGATTATCTTGATTACATTATTAAAGAGTTAGAAAAAGCTAATCTTAAAGCTGGTGAAGAAGATGAATTATCTAATAAAAAAGATCAATTTCAGGCTAAAGAAAAAATTCTAAATTTCTTATCTGAATTAAAATCTAATCTTACTGAAGCCAACTCTCATCTAATTTTATCGCAGAAACTTATTATTCGTAATCAACATTTAATTAATAATTATTTACCGGAAGAAAAAGAAGATTTTGAAAAATTAAGCGAAAAAATCGATCAAGAAAATAATGAAATTGAGTCTGCAATATCAAACATCACAAGCTCTGAGAGAAATTTAAATAACTTCACAGAAAGTTTGGAAGAAGTTGAAGAAAGGCTTTTTTATATTAGAAGTTTAGCCAGAAAATTTAGCACCACCACTGAAGAATTACCCAAAATAATTGCCGATGCAGAAGAAAAATTAAAATTAATAAAAAACGAAGAAGCCTTTACTCATAAGCTTGAAGAGCAAAGAAATAAACTTTTAAAAGATTACAAAATAATTGCCGATAAACTTAGCGAAAGAAGAAAAAAATCAGCTTTAATTTTAGCAAAAAAAGTTGAAGAGGAATTGAAGTTTTTGAAGATGGATGGAACTAAATTTTTGGTTGAGGTTAAACAAAATGAGATCCTTCGCTACGCTCAGGATGACACTAAACACACTCCTTCTGATACAGCACACTGTTCTTCCAACACCACACACTGTCATTCTGAGCGTAGTGAAGAATCTCTTTCAAATTTACATCTAAGTCCAACAGGCTATGACAAAATCCGCTTCCTCTCTTCAATTAACAAAAATAATTTTGAAGATATTTCAAAAATTGCTTCCGGTGGTGAACTTTCCAGATTCATGTTAGCTTTGAAAGTTTCGTTAATGGATGTCAAATCCAGACCAACAATAATTTTTGATGAAATTGATACTGGAATTGGTGGAAGCACAGCTGACGCGGTTGGTAATCGCCTAAAAACTCTATCAAAAAATCTACAAGTTTTAGTTGTTACTCATCAACCACAAATTGCTGCTAAAGCAGATATTCATTTTAAAATTAGAAAAACTTCTAACGACAAC
>CAMDRL010000106.1 GCA_945906835.1 Rickettsia typhi | reverse complement strand
AAAATAAATTATATGAAACTTATCAAAAAGTTTGTCGAAAGACTAAAAAAGAAATCGATATTGGAAGTTTTTTAAATCGTTTTATTTCCAATGGAGTTTTTATTAATTTTAAAATTACTAAATAACTGTCTAGCTCTTGATAACAGCTTATGATGGGGTCCATTTTATTGAGATAAAATAACCAAATTAAGGGGTCAAAATGAAATGTGAAAAGTCTGCTAAAATAATTTCTTGTCTAAAAACTTTTTGTGAAAAAAAGACGCAATTTCTACAGAAATATTTTTCTCCAATATTGCTTCTGACCTTAAGAATAATGATTGCAACTGTCTTCTTAAAAAGTGGCTTAACTAAAATCTCTAATTTTGATTCAACTATTTTCTTATTTGAAAATGAATATGCTGTACCGCTTTTGTCGCCAGCTATAGCTGCTTACTTAGCAACTATTTGCGAACTTGGCTGTTCTAGCCTTTTGATTGCTGGTCTTGCAACAAGACTTGTGGTATTGCCTCTTATTGGCATGACATTGGTAATTCAATTTATTGTAGTTCAAAATTCTGAACATTTTTATTGGTTAGCTATTCTTTCTACTTTATTTGTTTATGGAGCGGGATCACTATCTCTTGATATGTTAATCAAAAATTGCGTTGATAAATGTCAAAAAAATTAACTGAATTCCAGATAATTGAGAAGTTTTTTAAGCCATTAACAAATGGCAATGAAGCTTCTAGAGACTTGGCTGATGATGTGGCAGAAATTTCTTTGAAGAGAGGTCAAAAGCTTGTCATCAGCAAAGATTTAATGGTAGAAAATGTGCATTTTTTACTTTCAGATGGTGGCTTTAAAATTGCTTCAAAACTTTTGCGTTCAAATCTATCAGATATTGCCAGCTCTGGTGCCACGCCGCATCATTATATGTTGGGGTTTTCTAAAAATTCTGCAATTGATGAAAATTTTATTAAAGAATTTTCGCGTGGGTTACAAGATGTTCAAAATGAATTTAATGTTAGCTTAATTGGTGGCGATACTGTTTCTGGTAAAGAGCTTTTTTTCTCAATAACAATTTTTGGAGTTGTAGAAAAAAATCAAATTTTGTCTCGCAATCAAGCAAAATTAGGAGATTTAATTTTTGTTTCTGGATCAATTGGAGATGCTTATCTAGGGCTCAAATCAAATGATAAAAATAATAACTTATCTTTGAATGCTTCTGATAAAAAATATTTATTAAATCGTCATTTTTTTCCAACTCCAAGAATTGAGCTTGGTAAAAAATTGATTTATCATAATTTGTCAAAATGTGCCATTGATGTTTCCGATGGCTTGCTGGCTGATTTATTGCACATTTGTAAATCTTCGGAACTTGGTGCTAAAATTTATCAAAATCAAATTCCCTTCTCTGCTTCAGCAAAAAAAATCCTCAAAAAAAATCCAATAATTTTTTTTGATTTAATAAGTGGGGGCGATGATTATGAATTGATATTCACATCTGATAAAAAAAACTATGAAAAAATTATTGCTTTGTCTAAAATTCTAAAGACCGATTTAACTTGTATTGGAGAGGTTTGTCGCCCTACTTACAAAAAAAATTCAATTACTTTGTTGGATCGAAATAATAAGAAAATAAAAATAAAAAAATATGGCTATGAGCATTAAAGATTTTACTCAAAATTATGAAAGGAATTCAGATGAAATAGTCTATGCCACTTCTTACAAAAGAAGTTTTGCTTCAGCAATTGATATGACTTTGGTTTTATTTCTTAGAGCTATTGTTATTCAAATAATTGGTATAACTTATCTCAATAAAGTTTGGAAAGAATTTTTCTCAGAATTTTACGATAAATTTGGTACGCAAACAGTTAAAAAAACTCCTGAACATATATATTTTGTAACCCATCACCAAGTATTTTTCATTACTTTACTATCCATAATATTGGTGGTAATTGTTGGAGCTTTTTATCACGCTTATTTAAATTCATCTTCTTGGCAGGCAACCGTTGGTAAAAGGGTTATGAAGATCGTTATGGTAAAAGAGCCAGATAATTATAGGATCTCTTTTGGTCTTGCTTTTTTACATTATTTTTTATCGATACTTCCTTTTGTTTTTATCGCTTATTTAATCAAATATCAGATTAGTCACAATTTAACATTCTTTGAAGTAATTACTGCCAGTAGCTTTAACTTGTTTCTAGGGTTTATATTTATTGCGTGGGTGCAAATTCACTTATTCACCAAGAAAAAAACCACCGCTTATGATTTGATTTGTAAAACCGTTTTAACTGATGGAAAAACTGACGCTAAATTTCCTTGGAATAAAGTTTTGTAAATAATTTGTTAGCCTTTTTATCTTCTACACAAAATCATGATCTGTTAACCATTTTTCGGACACTAAATTAAACAGATTTTAAAGATTTTCTATTAATTTCTTCAAACTCCACTGGTGCTAAATAATTATTAGCAGAGTGAATTCGAATTCTATACCAAATCTAAAGACTTTAGATTTGGTATAGGACATCCAATAATACCATTTTAACCTGAAAGCATCCATTTTTTTTCTGCAAAATTCTGGCATAAATTGTTTAGCAAGCATAAACTGTATCACCTGATACAGTTTATGGTTTTCGTCACAATTTCTGCTCATAATTTTTTTGAAGAAAATGGATGCTTTCAGGTTAAAATGGTATTATTTGGCTTCCTCAAGCATTAAACAATGTTAGATAATTATCTTTATCCCATATTTAGCTCTGTTTTTGCTTATTTTTTGACAAAATTATTCAAAATATATCCAAATATTTATCATAATTTTGTCAAAAAAGTGCTAAAAATATTTCAAAATCTGCGCTAAAAATAATTAGCTAACAGTGTCTAAATATCGTAAAACCTTAAATTGTATCTTGATTAAATTAATGCTAAATTGTGCAATAAAACTGAAATTATTCGCAACTGAATTTTTTATTCAAAAATTTGGAATCAAAAAATCTCTGGATCAAAATTTGTTTGGGTAAATTTGGATTTTTAGAAGTGCCCTAAAGACTGAGATTAATACATCTCAAAAAACTAACACAATTTAACATCTCAATAAATATGAAGCCTGAAAAAGAGATAAAAATAGGAGATATTCTTGGTGAAGGTAAATACAAATCAAAATGGCTTGATCAAAAAACAGAGTTATCAAAATCCAAATACTTGAAAAATATTGCTAAAACCAAGAAAGAAATTTTTCAATTGATGGAAGATAACATTTCTAAGCTAAGCGAATTTTCTGAAAAAAATATCACCATTTACAAAAAAAAGGATTATAGTTTTAATGAAAATGCCGCGATAAAGATTTCTGATACTGAAAGGAAACCTGAAGTTACCTCAAACAAAATAGAATGGAAAAATGAGGATTATGATAATAAGATGGTATTTCAAGTAAATTTTGCCAACTCAAGTTATGGCGGAGGAACTTTTGGAGATGGTTTTGTTCAAGAAGAAATAAAAAATGTTTTATCTACTACAGCATCAATTCTTACGGCAAATAATAACCACCAAAAATTAGATCTTAATCCTAGGAATAGAAATAAACCAACTCCAGTAGTTATCGTTGGCCAAATTAAAGATTTTGATGCTAAAGAAGGTCTTCCATACGGCAGGAAAGATAAAAAGTGGGGTAATAAAACGGATTCGATGATAACAAAATCTAATTATCCAAATTTCTTTAATGAGTTAGCTATTGCTGCAAATCCTATAAAATGTTACGGGGAAGATGACTCAGAAAGTGCAAAAGCTTTATTTAATAACGCTTTTGCTGGGTTTCAGCTGGCAAAGGAAGTTGCGGGAAATAAAAAGTGTAAAATCAAAACAGGATTGTTTGGAGCTGGAGCTTTTCATAATTCTCCAGAATTTTCAATCGCAATGCAATATTTGGCGTCAAGAATTGCTGACATTGATATAGAGTTTTGTGGGATAGATGAGAAAAAACATGATTACATCAAAACCATTTTTGATCGCGTTAATGAGATGATTAGTTCGAAAATGAGTCTTGATAGCATCGTTAATCAGTTAATGACCAATTGGAAGAGTAAGAGTGGGATAGAGGAAAAAGGAGGATGGAGAAAAGGCACAAATAATATTCCGCCATTAAATGAAAGTGTATTTCCAAATACAACTCCAAGCACATCTTTTGCTATTCAAGGAAGGCCTTTGAAGCTAACTCAAAATTCTTTAGATAATGATATTATTTACGCTTTACAAGTTTATGAAAAAGGCGCTAATCCTTTAGAAGATCTGAAGACTTTAAAAATAAACATTAATAAAAGCTTTGCTAAACTCACTATTCAAGATCAAAAATTTTTGACACCTAAAATGTACAGTGGCATTGGAGTAAAAACAAAACTTATATACGATAAGAGTAATTGTCAGGTAAAGTTTCAAATTGCAGAGGTTTTTCCAAGCGGAATCGCGAAAAAATTGGGAATGGAAGTTGGCAATACAATAGTGATCAGATATGAGAATGGACAAGATCCAGAAAAAGTGGCTCATAAAGCAATTTGCGCCATTAGAAATCTATCAGTAGAAGATCTAAGAATATCTTACGATGGTAACGCAAAATTAAAATCCAGCCTAGAAATCAAGTTAAAAAATCAAGACTCTGGTAATTTATTTTACAACGAAAAAGTGATTAATAATTTTAATCAGACTGAGGCGAAAAGAATAATTAGCAATTTGCAGAGCGCTCGCGTTCTTTAAGATGTAATCTGCGTTATTCATAGACATCATTACAGCTAATACTATTTTAACTTAAAAACACCCACTTAATAATATAAAAATAAGAGTTTTTTTTAAACTCTTCAAGTTTTTGCTTATCTTGTTTGTAGTTAACTGGTCTTGTCTGTAATATGAGAATAATTATGTCTCTTTAACATCTTCCGAACCCCGTTGTGACTGATCTTTACTCTATACTTTTCTTTAATAAGCCCGTCGCAAATCTAATTTCCTAAAAAATTCAGCATCAGAAAATTTAGTTTGGAAGTTTTAGAAATTTTTTGTTTAATTTTTTTGCAGTTTTTGCTGATTTTTCCTGCGATTTGATTCGCAGTTTTGTTGGGTTTGGTGTTTTTTGGTGGTTTAGGCGAAGTTATCCCTTGTTCATGTTGTTTTTCTTTACCGCTGCAAGATGAAGATTTTTTGTTTGAGCAATAATTTTAGCATTTTTATCTCAGTGGCCTTTATCGGCATAAACTGCTCCCTGATTTGGTACTATGTGCTTGAAGCCCTTAGAATCAATGATGTTAGCTGAAGTGATGGCAACTTTGTTGATCATGTCAGATTGCATATCAACTGAAGCGTGCTGCTTATAGCCATACCAGATTTTGTCTTTTG
>CAMDRL010000105.1 GCA_945906835.1 Rickettsia typhi | reverse complement strand
TATAAACAAAGGCTTAAACTGGTTATTGTTTTAAATAAATTAGGTTTAATGGCAAGAAGTTTTTAGATTTCTTTAAGAGATTTTTTTATAGTTTATTGTGGGGATTTTGCGACAGTCTCAATCAAGAAATATCAATAAATTTTAGATTTGGTATACTTGGGATTTAATTTCGGGAATTGTTTCGTCTTCTCATTTTTATTTTAACGATGAAGAAAGAGGCGAAGTGGCATTTCGGTATTTGGGTAGTAAGGATATGATGATAGATTCTAAGATGGATTTTGAGATGAAGAGTTTTTAATTCTTGTCATTCCTGCGAAGGCGGGAATGACAAGAAAAAATAGCTAGAGCTAATACATATGCTCATGCGAAGACTTGCCGCGAAAAACATGATAAGAAAAACAAGTATAACATAAAATTATTGGCAAAATCAAAGCCACTCCCACAAATAAAAATGACAAGGATGTTGAAGCCGCAGCAGCCTCCCCAAATAACAATTGATAAGGCACGGCGTAAGGAAATAAACTTACAGCAAGTCCAAAATAACAAAGAACAAATACGCAAATTACCATTAAAAATGGCTTAGTTTCTTTTTTATCAATCAAACTCTTAAACAATGAAACAAAAGTCAAAAGCGTTAAAATTGGAATTATTAGAAGGTAATAAATATTAGGCTTCATAAACCATCTAATAAAAATTTTATCATTCAAAAATGGCGTCCAAACGCTGGTTAAAATAATAAAAAATGCCACAATGAATAATAAATAAAAAGCGGCGCTACGAGCCCATTTTTGAGTTTTGTCGTGAGTTTTCATAATCAACCATGCACTTCCAATCAGTGCATAACCAAATGTTAAAGCAATCCCTGTCATCATTGAAAAACCATTAAACCAATCCCAAGTTCCGCCGGCGAAAACTTTATTCTCAACTTTTATGCCTTGAATAAAACCTCCCAATAATATTCCTTGAAAAAATGTGGCAATTAAAGATCCAAAGTGAAATGAATAATCCCAAATTTTTTGTTCTTTTTTTGATTCAGTTTTAAAACGAAATTCAAAAGCAACACCGCGAAAAATTAACCCCAGAAGCATAATTATTATTGGAATGTAAAATGCTGGCATGATGATTGAGTATGCCAAAGGAAAGGCTGCAAATAAACCAGCGCCGCCCATTACCAACCAAGTTTCATTGCCATCCCAAAATGGCGCAACTGAATTCATCATTTTACTACGACATTCATCACTTGGCGCAAAGGGAAATAAAATTCCAATTCCCAAATCAAAGCCGTCAAGAAATACATACATGAAAATTGCCAAGGCAACGACACAACCAAAAATTAATGGAAGATTTAAAGAATTTGAGAAATCGAACATAGTTTTTTTAATTTAATTATTGGAATGCGTGACATACTCGGGTTAGTATCCTACCTAAAAAACAAAAGCTTGGGGAAGGATGATAAATCTCAACCAATCTTCCCCACTCCCTTACCAATCAAGCGCAAAATATAAAAAGTCGCCGCACCAAAAATCACAAAATAAACCAATACAAAAGAAACCAAAGAAAACAAAACCTGCTCATAAGATATAACAGAAGCCACATCTTTAGTTCTAAGCAAGCCATAAACCAAAAATGGCTGTCTACCAATTTCAGTCACAAACCAGCCCGCCAAAAGAGCAATAAAGCCACTTGGCGTCATTAACATACACCAAAATTGAAACCATTTCACATCAAAAAGTTTTTTTCTAAAATTTAAAACCAGAGCTATAACAGCTGTTAATAACATCGCAAAACCAATTCCAACCATAACACGAAAAGCAAAAAATATTGGCACCACGGGAGGTCGATCTTCTTTAGACCAAGATTTCAAACCTCTAATTTCACCTTCTGCATCATGAGTTAAGATCAAGCTCGCCAATTTCGGAATTTTAATCGCATATTTTGTACTTTCAGATTTTTCATCAGGAATACCAAAAACTGTCAACGCAGCACCCTTCTCAGTTTCCCAAATTCCCTCCATCGCTGCCACTTTTACTGGTTGATATTTCAAAGTATTCAAGCCATGTAAATCACCAATAAAAATTTGTAACGGAATAAAAATTGTAATAAAAAACAATGCCATTTTAAACATTACCTTAGCATGTTCTGTCGATTTTTTGTGCCATAAAAACCAAGCTGAAACACCACAAACCACAAAAGCAGTTGTTAGATAAGTTGCCACCACCATGTGGGAGAAGCGATAAAGAAATGATGGATTGAAAATAATTTCTAACCAATTGCTTGGATAAAAAATTCCATCCATAATAAAATATCCTTGTGGAGTATGCATCCAGCTATTAGCCGCCAAAATCCAAAACGCCGAAATTAAAGTTCCAATCGCCACAATTACCGTCGAAACAAAATGCAATTTGTCAGAAACTCTATTCCAACCAAAAAGCATTATCCCTAAAAATGAAGCTTCCAAAAAGAACGCAGTCAACACTTCAAAGCCCAGCAAAGGACCTAAAACATTACCTGTTTTGTAAGAAAATCCTGACCAGTTAGTACCAATTTGATAAGATAAAACCACGCCAGAAACCACGCCCATACCAAAAATTATGGCGAAAATTTTAATCCAAAATTTGTAAATTTCTTTGTAGATGGGATTTTTGGTTTTTAAGTAAAGAGCTTCAACGCAAGATAAATAACCAGCCAAACCAATAGTAAAAGCAGGGAAGATAATGTGAAAACTTATGGTAAAAGCAAACTGAATACGAGCTAAAAGAATTGGATCAAAAAACATATTTACCACCTATCAAAAAATTAAACCAACAACCCGCCAAATTAACAACATAACAAATCATCTTAACCGTCGGTTGAGCGTAGTCGAAACCATATGAGGGCTTCCTGCTGTAGATTTTAAATCACGGCAGGAACCCTATGGTTTCGACTACGCTCAACCGACAGTTTTTAATCTAAACAAACTCCACCAAAACTTTCAAAAAATCATCCAAACCAACCACCTTCTTAATCACCGAACAACCAATAGCTTCTAACAAAATGAATGTCAACTTCTGATTTTCATTTTTCTTATCTTTAAAAAGATGATTCACCAAATTTTCTTTATTCCAAAAATTTCTGATTTTTTTAGCATCAATTACAAAACCACATTCTTCTAAATGCGCTTTAATTTTGTTAAAATCTTTTTCACCAATCATATCAAAATTCAGTGACATTTTTGCTGCCATCAACATGCCTAAAGCCACAGCTTCACCATGTAAAATCTCACTTGAATAATTAGTTTCGGTTTCAAAAACATGACCAAAAGTATGACCAAAATTCAACAAAGCTCTCAAACCATTTTCTCTTTCATCCTTAGAAACAATTTCAGCTTTAATCTCGCAAGATCTTGTAATCACTTCTCGCAACACCTCTCTATCACAAGCAAAAACCTGCTGATATTCTTTGGTTAAATATTTAAAAAATCCTCCATCTTGAATTAATCCATATTTCAAAATTTCTGCATAACCAGATCTAATTTCTCTTAAAGGCAAAGTTCTTAAAAAATTCAAATCACAAACCACTAATTTTGGCTGATAAAAACTGCCAATTAAGTTTTTCCCTGACTTGGTATTAATTGCTGTTTTGCCACCAACTGAACTGTCCACTGCCGCTAAAAGAGTTGTTGGAACTTGTATAAAATCAACACCACGCACCAAAATTGAAGCAACAAAACCAGCCAAATCACCAATCACACCGCCGCCAAAAGCAATAATTAAAGATTTACGATCAACATTTTTCTGCAACATTTCTTCGCAAACTTTCTCTAAATATTGAAAAGATTTTGTCTGCTCACCTGGCTCAACTATGATAATTTCTTTAACAACTTTTACATCACTCAAAACTTCGTTAAGCCTCTTCAAATGATGATTAGCAACATTTTTATCAGTCAAAATAAAAATTTTACTGTATTTTTTATCTCTTAAATATTCAGGCAAATATGAAATAGCATTATTATCAATAACGATGTCGTAACTTCTCTCTTTTAAGTCAACGCGAATTTTATTTATCATGCTCATTTATTTGTTTAACAATTTTATTAATCACCGATTCTTGATTTTCTTCACCAGTATCAAAATTAAAATCTGACTCAGCATAAATAGAATATCTCTTTTTTACTAAATCTTCCAGAGTTTTTCTTTTATTAACTTTATTTAAAAGTGGGCGATTATTTTTATAACCAATACGATGTAAAATATTGTCAATACTGGCATGAAGCCAAATTACAATGGCTTTTTCTTTTAAAATTTTACGAACTTCTTCATTAATAAAAGCGCCACCACCAAGAGATAAAACTATTTTTTCATCACGCAAAATAACTTCTTGAATAACTTTTTTTTCAATTTCTCTAAAATATTTTTCACCATTTTTATCAAAAATATCATTAATTGATCTTTTTTCACGATCCTCAATTTCTTGATCAGAATCAATAAAATAATAACCAAGTTTATCTGCCAACTTCAAGCCTAGCGTTGTTTTACCAACACCCATTAGACCTATAATAGCAATAATATTAGCTGATTTTTCTTTGTGGTTTTTCAATATAAACTCTCTAATAACTTTGATCTTGAAAAAATTATCTCGCACATTAAATCTGTCTCAAGTAAAAATACTCAAGTGACTTAAATTATTTTAAATTTAACAAGCCACTTATTCTTATCAAACTAAAAATCGGAGATTTTAGATGTCAGACTTAATTACTCGCCATAACAAGAATTCTTCTTATTCTTCTGCAGCCTCAAATGTATCTTATGATACTGGTCTTAGAACATATATGTTACAAGTCTATAACTTTATGGCTGCCGCTCTTGGAATTTCAGGCGCAGTGGCTTTCTTAACTGCTAACTCACCTGCTTTAATGAATGCAATTTTTGGCACTCCACTTGCTTGGGTTGTTATGCTTGCGCCTCTTGGCTTCGTTATTTATTTCGGCGCTAAAATTAACTCAATGTCAATTTCAAAAGCTAAAAACTGCTTATGGATTTTCGCAGGTTTGATGGGGCTTTCAATGTCATCAATTCTAATTACCTACACAGGTGACAGCGTTGCTAGAGTTTTCTTTATCAGTGCTTCTGTTTTTGGTTCAATGAGCCTTTACGGTTACACAACTAAAAAAGATTTATCTGGCATGGGTTCATTCTTAATAATGGGCTTAATTGGCATCATCATTGCTTCTTTAGTTAATATCTTCTTAAAAAGCTCAGCTCTTGAGTTTGCTATTTCAGTTATCGGTGTTTTCATCTTTATCGGTCTTACTGCTTATGATACACAAAAAATTAAACAAATGTATTACCAAGCTTCCGGAAATGCTGATATGGTTTCTAGAATGGCAGTTATGGG
>CAMDRL010000104.1 GCA_945906835.1 Rickettsia typhi | reverse complement strand
ATTTGTAAAGACGCGCTTAACTGATAAAAATTCTTTTAAAATGCCATTTATAATTTCTGTGAAAAGCGCTGCCGAAGATATTGTGAAAGGATTGCAAAAAAGACAATTTGAAATTCACTTTCCAAAAAAATTTACATTTTTTCTAAAAGTTTTGCGTCTTTTGCCTTACAGGGTTTTCTTTTCTATAACTAAGAAAATTGTTTAAGAACCTGTTCAAGATCTTTTTTAACCTCAGATTTTGACATGTTTTTAGCATTTTTTTAACAAAATTAGGACGAGTATCTGGATATACTTGGAGTAATTTTGTTAAAAAATAAGCAAAAACAGGGTGAAATATGAGGTTAAAAAAGATTTTGAACGGGTTCTTAGAAAATGAATAAACCAAAAATTGCCATAATCGGTTCAGGCATATCTGGCTTGTCTTGCGCTTATTTTCTTTCTGAAAAATACAGTGTAAAAATTTTTGAAAAAAACAACTATTTAGGCGGGCATTCCAATACCGTAACTGTTGATTATGACGGTAAAGAAATTTCGGTAGATACTGGTTTCATCGTTTTTAATCACGAAACTTATCCTAATTTAAAAAGCTTTTTTAAGTTGCTTGATGTGGCTTATGAAAAAAGTAATATGTCGTTTGCAGTCAAAATTGACAATGGTTCACTTGAATATGCTGGAACAAATTTAGCTACAGTTTTTGCTCAAATTAAAAATGCTTTTAACCCGCAATTTTTAATTATGTTGCGCGACATTATGCGCTTTAACAAAAAGGCAATCAACATTCTTGAACAGCCCTTTAACGCCAATTATACCTTACAAAACCTGCTTGATGATTTGGGTGTAAAAAAATATTTTCGTGAATTTTATTTATTGCCAATGTCAGGGGCAATTTGGAGTTGTCCACTTGAAACCATGTTGGCTTATCCAGCGCAAAGTTTTGTTGCTTTTTTCAAAAATCACGGGCTTTTAACGGTTGCAAACCAGCCACAATGGTACACGGTAAGCGGCGGGTCAAAAGAATATGTTAAAAAAATTGTTAACAAAATTGGTCAAAATTCAATTTCAATTAATGACGAAGTAATTTCTGTTGAAAGGCTTGGTGAGAAGGTTGTCGTGAAGTCAAAAAAAGGCGAAGAGCTTTTTGACTTTGTATTTTTTGCTTCACATGGAAATCAAGTTTTGCCGCTTTTAAAAAATGCTAGTACGGCTGAAAAAGAAATTTTTTCTACCTTCAAATATCAACAAAATTTAGCAGTTTTGCACCGCGATTCTTCTTTAATGCCAAATGCCAAAAAAGCTTGGTCTAGCTGGGTTTATAGCAATAATTCTAAAAATAAAAACCAGCAAATATCAATTACTTATTGGATGAATAATTTGCAAAATATTGACGCTAAATATCCGCTTTTTGTAACGCTAAATCCATCGCAAGAAATTGCCAAAGAGAAAATTTTTGCTTGTTTTAATTATGAGCATCCAATTTTTGATTCACAGGCAGTTTCTTCTCAAGCTAGGATTGACGAGATTCAAGGGGTTGATAAAATATTTTTTTGCGGTGCTTATCAAAAAAATGGTTTTCATGAAGACGGAATTTCTTCTACCATTTTGGCAATTAATAAACTGAAAATTTTTGCACCATGGCAATCATAAATTCAGCTTTTCTTTGTTCTGCTAAGGTAATGCACAAAAGGCTTAAACCGGTTGTAAACCAATTTGCTTATAGTGTTTTTTATTTGTGTTTTGACATTTCTCAAAGCGATAAAATTTCTTCCAAATTTTTGTCGCTAAATAGTTTTAATCTTTTTTCTTTTTACAACAAAGATCACGCCAAAAGAGACGGTTCAAGCCTTCAAGAATGGATTAATGAAATTTTAAGCAAAAAAAATTTACAGCAAAAAGTTAAAAAAGTTTTTCTTTTAAGTTATCCTCGTGTTTTGGGATATGTCTTCAGCCCAGTTAGCTTTTGGTTTTGTCTTGATGAAAATGAAAGGCCAATTGCAATTTTATCGGAAGTGAATAACACTTTTGGCGAAAATCATAATTACTTAATTTTCAATGCCGACAACTCACCAATTGATGAAAATGAATGGTTTGAGACTAAAAAAGAATTTCATGTTTCACCTTTTATTTTAGTGGAAGGAAAATATAAATTTCGTTTCGTTTTTAATCAAAAATTAATTGCTGTATGGATTGATTATTATGCCAAAAATTCTGAAAAAACTTTACTAACAAGTGTGGTTTGTAAAAAAGAAAAACTCTCTGACACCGCCTTGATTAAGGCTTTTCTTTACATTCCATTAATGACTGTAAAAGTAATTTTTCTTATTCACTGGCAAGCGTTAAAACTGCTTTTCAAAAAAAATAAATATATTTCAAAGCCAAAAAAAATGGCGCACAATCTTACCTCTAATAATGAATAAAAATTACGATTTAATTTGGCAGGCGCTAAGTGGCGTAAGCTGCGGCTCTCTTAAAATAAAGCTTCCCGATGGTTTAGAAAAAAACTTTACCGGAACTAATGCTGGGCAAAATGCTGAAATGACAATAAAAGATTATAATTTTATCGATTCTGTTATTGCTGGGGGCGATGTGGCGCTGGGTGAGGGCTATATGCAAAATTTGTGGGAAAGTGATGATTTAGAAAAGTTGCTTACTTTTTTTACCCTAAATGCCCATGCTTTGGAAGATTTTTTTCACGCCAGAAGATTTCAGGCTTTGGTACTTTTTATCAAAAGTTTTTTAACCAAAAATACAAAACGCGGCAGCAAAAAAAATATTGAAGCGCATTATGATTTGGGAAATGATTTTTATCAACTTTGGCTTGATGAAACCATGACTTATTCAAGCGCTCTGTTTGACAATGAATTCTTTGATCTAAAGGCTGCGCAGCATAGAAAATATCAAAATATTTTACAAAAATTAAATACAGGATCAATATTAGAAATTGGTTGTGGTTGGGGTGGATTTGCAGCTGAGGCTGCGCAACAAAACCACCAAGTAACATGTCTTACAATTTCTCAAAAACAAAAAATTTATGCGCAAAGCCGCCTGCAAAAAATTGGCTTGCAAGATTTGGTAAAAATTAAACTGCAAGATTATCGCGAAGAAACAGAAATTTATGACAATGTGGTTTCAATTGAAATGTTTGAAGCCGTTGGGCAAGAATATTGGGATAAATATTTTCAGGTTCTAAAAACTTGCTTAAAACCTTCTGGTAAGGCGGTTTTGCAAATTATTACTATTGATGAACAGGTTTTTAAAGATTATGTAAATCGGGTTGATTTTATTCAAAAACATATTTTTCCGGGTGGCGTTTTGCCTTCAAAAAGCATAATTCGTCAGCTTGCAGCAAAGCATGGCTTCAAATTAAAAAGTGAATTAGCTTTTGGCGAAGATTATGCCAAAACCCTTTTGATATGGCTTGAAAGCTTTGACAAAAAATATTCAGAAATAACAACTCTTGGTTTTTCAAAAGAATTTATTCGTAAATGGCGTTTTTATTTATCTTACTGCGCCGCAGGTTTTAGGGCAAAAAGAACTGATGTTGTGCAATTTGAATTAGAAAAAATTTAGATGAGAAATCTTATTTTAAAAACGCTGATTTTTTTATTTCTAAGCAGCAACATTTTGCTGCATATCTCATAATATTTGATTGGAGAAATTAGTAAAAATTAAAAAAGAAAAAGAGTGAAAAGTAAGCTGAATGATATAAAGTTTTTACACCAAAAATTTAACCTTTCTTACCTTTTGGTAAGTAAAAAATGTAATGAATGATGATGAAAAATAATCATAATTTTAAGTTTATCGATCTATTTGCAGGCGTAGGAGGAATAAGGCTGGGCTTTGAAAATATTGGAGAGTGTGTGTTTTCTTCTGAGTGGGACAAGTATGCAAAAATTACTTACGAAGCTAATTTTGGAGATGCGCCAAATGGAGATATTACTTTAATAGATGAAAAAGATATTCCTAGTTTTGATATACTGCTTGGTGGTTTTCCATGTCAGCCATTTTCAAATGCTGGTCTCAAGATGGGGTTTGAAGATACAAGGGGAACTCTATTTTTTCATATTGCAAGAATCATCAATCATCATAAGCCAAGGATAGTTTTTTTAGAGAATGTAAAAGGGTTAAAGAGTCATAATAAAGGTAATACTTATAGGACTATTCAGAACACTTTAGAGGACATGGGGTACAATGTTTACTCGCAAGTGATTAATGCTAGAGATTTTGGAGTTCCTCAGAATAGAGAGAGGATTTATATAATAGGGTTTTTAGATAATGTAGATTTTTCTTTTCCAAAGCCATTATTCAAGAGGGTTAAAGTAGGAGATATATTAGAAAATAATGTATCTGAGAAATACACAATATCAGATAGACTTTGGGCTGGTCATCAAAGAAGAAAGAAAGAGCATATCGAAAAAGGCAATGGTTTTGGCTACTCTATGTTTGATGAGACTTCATTATATACTAGTACAATTTCAGCCAGATATTACAAAGATGGTTCAGAAATTTTGATTAAACAAGAAGGTAAAAATCCAAGAAAATTAACGCCTAGAGAGGCGGCAAGATTGCAAGGTTTTCCAGATGATTTTAAGATTGTGGTTAGTGATACTCAGGCTTATAAGCAGTTTGGAAACAGCGTTTGCGTCCCAGTGATAAGAGCATTGTCTAATCAAATCAAATTATCACTAGAGAAGCCACGAAATAAATATAAACTAAGAGAATTAGACTTATTCAATTATACTTATGAAGATAGAAAAATTGCAGCTTTCTAAGCAAAAGAAAGATATTAATTTTCAATTTTATGTTTTACTGAAATTTATTACTAAGCTTCAGGCTAGCGATGCTCAAGAGATGCTAATGACTGAGAATATTGC
Source organism: Rickettsia typhi (assembly GCA_945906835.1). Taxonomy (GTDB): domain Bacteria; phylum Pseudomonadota; class Alphaproteobacteria; order Rickettsiales; family UBA1997; genus UBA2645. The sequence goes on along the minus strand of CAMDRL010000104.1, from coordinate 524 downwards.
TTTGCTAAAAAGCAATCCAGCTTCTCTTATAGAAAGTTTAAAAAAAATATTTATCAAATCCCAAGGGAAGTCTGAGTATATTAAAGAAATATGCGAAAGACTCTCTAGCTCTGATGATATAGAGCTTTTTGATTTTAGTTTAAAACTGCATCAGATTAAGGGTTTATTGTTATATGAGGCTAAAATGTCTGATGTTATAAACATTAATAAGTTGTCAGATTTAGATCCATTATCTCTTGAGTATGATAGAATATCTGTATTAAAGCCTTATGGAACAAGAGTTAGCGGCGCATTACTAACATTATTATTTTTTGAGAAACTTGATAATAATGAGACAAATTTCATGTCAAAAGATTCATGTGATTTGATTGATAATATGGGGCTGTTGCAAATCCCCCAATAAATCTTTCATAAATTTTCTTTAATTTTTTTAATTATTTTTCTTGTCATTAAAAGCAGCTAAAGCTATCATTCCCTAGCTCTCGGCACTTCTGATTCTTCTAAATCAGCAATCTTTTTAGCAA
>CAMDRL010000103.1 GCA_945906835.1 Rickettsia typhi | reverse complement strand
ATCTGTTGGAATCAGATAAATCAACAATTAAAGAAGTTAAAAAGTTTTCTCCAGAAAGTTTTGTTGAACACAAAATCAATCGTAAAATTTTAAGAAAAATTGTTTTTTCTAATTCAAAAAAATTGGAAATGTTAGAAAAAATTCTTCATCCGAAAGTTAGAAAAAAGTATCAGAGTTTTTTAAATAAATCTAAGAAAGAAGGAAGAAAGATGGTAATATTAAATATTCCTCTTCTACTAGAAAAGAAAGGATATGAATGCGATAAAATCATTGCTATTATTTCTACAAAATCAATTCAAAGAGAGCGCTTTTTAAGGCGTACTAAAGAATCTTATCCAGAAAATTTTGCTGAAGAAAAAGAAAATCTGATAAAACAATTTGAGAAAATTTTTCTTAAACAAACTACTAATAAGGATAGAAAAAAAGCTGCAGATTTCGTGATTGATAATACTAAATCAAAGGATTTTGCTATTTCTCAGGTGAAGAATTTAATTAATCTTCTTGAGAAATAGGAAGGGAATAGCTTAGTGATGCCATGTCGTGCGATGATGTATACCAAATCTAAAATTTATGTGAGGCGCACCTAACAGTGCCTAAAGATAGTTAGTTTGGTATAGATAATTTTCTGAATATATCAAAATTAACAAATTGATAAATCAGTCTTTTCGTTAATAGAGCTTTCCATAGTGACAGTGTTATAAGATTTATTCTTCGTCAATTATTTTATCGAATTTTGGTCTTTTTTGTCCTTCGGGATATTCTAAAGCACCTTTTCTGCCGCATGAAGTGAAGGTTAAGAGAGCTATTAGAGATAGGTAGATAATTGTTTTTATTTTCATTTTGATTATTTCAAAAACTTCTTCGCTTTAGCTATTTCTTCCTTAACTCTAACTTGCGAAGTGCCGCCAAAACTAGTTTTGCTGGCAACTGAACTTTCAACAGTTAAAACTGAAAAAATCTCTTTAGCAATTTTCTTTTCAACTTTTTGCATTTCAGAAAGTTTCAATTCATGTAAATCTACACCTTTATTTTCGGCCATTTTCACAATTTGACCTGTAACATGATGTGCATCACGAAATGGCATTTTTAAATTTTTAACCAACCAATCAGCTAAATCAGTGGCGGTAGAAAAGCCACTTCCTGACATTTTAAACATATTTTCTTTATTAACTTTCATATCAGCAACCATTCCTGACATTGCTTGCAGGCAAAGTTTAATATTCTTAGCGGCATCAAAAACTGGTTCTTTGTCTTCTTGCATATCTTTAGAATAAGTCAAAGTAAGACCTTTTAACACAACAAGAAGTGAAATAAGCGAACCAAAAATTCTACCAGTTTTGGCGCGAACTAATTCTGCGGCATCGGGATTCTTTTTCTGAGGCATGATTGAACTGCCAGAAGTAAAGGCGTCAGAAAGTTTTACAAATTCAAAACCCTTACTCATCCAAATAACAATTTCTTCAGCAATTCTGGAAAGATGTGTGGCTGTAAGTGAAAGGCAGAATAAAAATTCCACAGCAAAATCACGATCAGAAACTGTATCCATGGAATTAGAAGTTGGACGATCAAAGCCAAGCTCTTTGGCAGTTAAATGACGATTAATTGGAAAAGAAGTTCCAGCCATTGCGCAAGCACCAAGTGGGCATTCATTCATTCTTTGACGAAGATCATCAAGGCGAGAAATATCGCGCTTAAACATCTCAAAATAAGCCAACATGTGATGTGAAAAAATTACAGGTTGACCAACTTGCAAATGAGTAAATCCCGGTAAAATTACATCGAGATTTTTTTCTGCTTTTTCAACTAAGTTTTTTTCAAGTTGAGTAAGTAAAAATTTAATTTCATCAATTTCATCGCGCACAAAAAGGCGAAAATCTGTAGCAACTTGATCATTACGAGATCTTGCCGTGTGAAGCTTTCCAGCCACATCGCCAATAATTTCTTTTAAACGAGATTCAATATTCATGTGAATATCTTCAAGCTCAATTTTGAAATTAAACTTACCACTTTCGATTTCTTTTTCGATTTTATTTAAGCCATCAGTAATTTTCTTTGCTTCAACTTTAGTTAAAATTCCAACTTCACAAAGCATTTTAGCATGAGCCTTGGATCCTTTAATATCTTGTTTGTAAAGCTTGTAATCAAATGAAATTGATTGATTTATTTCTTGCATAATTTCTGAAGGCTTAGCATCAAATCTGCCACCCCACATTTTATTGGAAGAGTTTTTCTTTTCTTTGGTCATTTTAGAGTTTTATTGGGAATCTTGAAATAGATTGAAAACAGTCTTTTAGAATTTAGGCGTAGAAAATTAGAAAAAAAGTTTTTTAATCCATCATTATAATTCATTAACAATTTACTGAAATTACATGGATAGCTGGGAAATTAACGCCAATCGAATCTTTGACCGTCGTAACTTAAGTTTTTTTAGAAAATGGTGGCTGGATATTGATAAAATTAACTTCTTGATAGTTTTAGCGATTATGGCTTTTGGATTAATGACGACTGCTAGTTCAAGCCCTGCAATTGCCAATAGAATTGATGTTGATAAATTTTTTTTCCTTAAAAAACAGGTGGTTTTTTCGATGATTGCAGTATTTTTGTTGATTGCAATTTCGTTCTTAAATAAAGAAAGAATTAAAATGTTCTCATTATTGGGTTTAGCCTCTGTAATTGGGTTTCTGGTCTTAGTTTTGATTTTTGGAGCAGAGGCAAAAGGTGCAAAAAGATGGATTTCTCTTGGTGGATTTACACTGCAGCCATCAGAATTTGCTAAGGCTTTTTTTATCATTTCCAATGCTTATATTCTACAGAGATATAATGCCAAAAAATGGTACATAAAATATGGAAATTCTTTTGCTCTATTCTTCATAATAGCAGTTTTATTGTTGTTGCAGCCAGATTTTGGCATGACTTTAACTTTTGCCGCTTTGTGGTTGGTGCAGATTTTTCTTTACGGCTTACCAATTCCATTAATTACTGCGCTTGGATTCATGGGTGTGATTTTTGGAATTGGCGCTTACATTGTTTTCCCTCATGTTGAAAATCGTATTAATCGTTTCTTAGATGCTGACGGAAAAAATTATCAAGTTGAGAGATCTTTGGATGCCTTCGTTAATGGTTCTTTCTTTGGTACTGGGCCTGGAAATGGCGTGGTAAAACAATTCATTCCCGATGCTCACACAGATTTTATTTTTGCAGTTATTGGTGAAGAATATGGAATTTTCGCTTGTTCTTTTTTGATTTTGATTTTTGTTTATTTGATTACCAGAGTAATAAAGCGCGCTTACAACGAAGATAATTTGTTTGTCTATTTGGCTTTATGTGGCTTAGTTATACAATTTACCATGCAGGCAATTGTTAATATTGGCGTTAGTTTAAAATTATTACCAACCAAAGGAATGACTTTGCCTTTCATCAGTTACGGCGGTTCTTCAATGCTTTCTACGGCAATTTGCTTTGGATTGATATTGGCTTTTACTAAGCGCAAATATCATGAGAATGTTGATTATGGGAATTTGAAATTGATCTAATTCATGAATAATAAACAAACATCAAAACAAGATCAGATATTTCAAGATGCAGTGGCGTTACATCAATCAGGTCAACTTGATTTAGCGGAAGTTCAATATAAAAAATTACTAAACTTCTTACCCAATAATACATTAATATTAAATAATTTAGCTGGAATTGCCTTTCAAAGAGGTGATTTAGAAGGTGGTATAAAAATTATCAATCAGTCGCTAAGTTTTTCTCCAAACCAGCCTGATGCATTGAATAATAGAGGTAATGCATTTAGAGGGTTAAAGCAATTTGACAAGGCGTTGACAAGTTATGATCGAGCTATTGCAATAAAATCTGACCATGTATACGCGCATTACAATCGTGGAAATGTACTTAGAGATCTTAAGAGATTAAACGAGGCTTTGGTGAGTTATAATTACGCTATCATGCTAAAACCTGATTATGCGGATGCTCATTACAATTGCGGGAATGTGCTTCAAGATCTTAAAAGATTGGATGAAGCAGTGATGAGTTATGATCGAGCTATTGCGTTTAAGATAAATCATGCGGAAGTGTATCATAATCGTGCAGGTGCATTAAAAGAACTTAGAAGGTTTGATGAGGCATTAAAAAGTTATGAAAGTGCCATTGCTCTTAATTCTAATATAGATTTTATTTTAGGTGATTCATTAATTACCAAAATGCAGCTTTGTATTTGGGATAATTTTAAACAAATTCTTGATGAGCTGACTGGTAAAGTTAGGAATGATGAAAAAGTGCTCTCCCCATTTGATATGCTGGCTCTTACGGATGATCTTGAGATTCAAAGAAAAGTTGCTGAAATTTTTGTTAAAGAAACATGTGGATTAAGCAATGCCCTTCCACCTCTAATGCCTCACCAAAAACACCGTAGAATTCGCATAGCCTATTTTTCCTCAGATTTCAGAATTCACCCAGTATCATTTCTAACAGCTGGTTTGTATGAGGCTCATAACAGAGATAAGTTTGAAATTTATGCTTTCTCAATTAGCCCTATTGCGGAAGATGAAATGACTAGTCGTATCAAAGCTGGGGTTGATCATTTTTATAATGTTAGTGCCATGTATGATAAAGATGTTGCAATGTTGGCAAGAAGTTTGGAAATAGATATTGCGGTAGATTTGGGAGGATATACTCAATATGCTAGAGTGCCAATATTCGCCATAAGAGTAGCACCAATACAAATAAGCTATATTGGTTATTTGGGAACTATGGCGGCAAGCTATTTTGATTACATAATAGCGGATAAAACGATAATTCCTAATGAGAATCAAAAATATTATTCCGAAAAAATTATTTATTTACCAAGTTATCAAGTAAATGATTCAAAAACATCTCTTCCAACCAATATAATTACTAGAAAAGAACTGGGGCTTCCTGAGGCCGGATTTGTATTTTGCTGCTTTAATAACAATTGCAAAATAACCCCTTATGTTTTTGATAGCTGGGTAAGAATACTTGAGAAAGTTGAGAATAGTGTGTTATTCATCTATGCAGAAAATGAATCGGTAAAATCTAATTTAAAAAAAGAGATTACCATTAGAGGTTTAGATTCTAAAAGATTAGTTTTTGGAAAACGCTTATCTGTGCAGGATTATTTGGCAAGATATTGTGTTGCTGATCTTTTTCTTGATACACTACCTTATAATGCTGGAACCACGGCAAGTGACGCGCTTCGTATGGGGTTGCCAGTTCTTACTCTAATAGGAAAATCTTTTGCTGGTAGAATGGCAGCAAGTCTTCTTAACAACTTAAACTTACCAGAGCTAATCACCAACACTGAAGAAGAGTATGAAAAAAAGGCGATTGAATTAGCAACAAATCCAGAAAAGATAAAGGCTATTAAAGATAAATTAAGAGACAATTTGACAACATCTTCTCTCTACAATACA
>CAMDRL010000102.1 GCA_945906835.1 Rickettsia typhi | reverse complement strand
CGGGGTGACAACGGGAAGTGAGACTCCTCATTTTGTCACCCCGCACTTAGTACGCGGGGTCCATAACGATAACGCAATACAATTTTTAAACGAATTCAAAACCTTAACCAAAAACAAGTGTCCCAAAAATTCAAAATCCATTCCAAATTCAAACCCGCAGGCGACCAGCCAGAGGCTATTGCCAGCTTGCTTAAAGGTATCAAAAACAAAGAACAAGATCAAGTTTTGCTTGGGGTTACTGGCTCAGGGAAAACTTTTACTATGGCGAATATTATTGAGGCTACTCAGCGCCCAACAATAATTATGGCGCATAATAAGACTTTGGCGGCGCAGCTTTATGGTGAGATGAAGGAATTTTTTCCGGAAAATGAAGTTGGTTATTTTGTGTCTTTTTATGACTATTACCAGCCTGAAGCTTACATTGCCAAAACTGACACTTTTATTGAAAAAGATTCTGCCATTAATGAACAAATTGATCGTTTGCGACATGTGGCAACCCGCGCTTTATTTGAGCGTAGAGACACTATTGTAATCACTTCTGTTTCTTGCATTTACGGTATTGGTTCGCCTGAATTTTATTCTTCAATGGTGTTGCGCCTGAAAGTTGGTGATGTGATGAATCGCCAGAAACTCTTGCTGCGCTTGGTTGATTTGCAGTACAAAAGAAATGATGTGGTTTTAAGTCGTAACGATTTTCGGGTGCGTGGCGACTGCGTTGATATTTTCCCTTCGCACTTTGATGACCGCGCTTGGCGCATTTCAATGTTTGGCGATGACATTGAAGAAATTACTGAATTTGACCCGCTTACTGGCGAAACTTTTTGCAAGCTAAAAGAAATTGCGCTTTACCCAAGCTCACACTATGTAACGCCGCAAAACACCATGAAAAACGCCATCATGCAAATTAAAAAAGATTTAGCAGTTCGCTTGGAAGAATTGGACAAAGATGGCAGAATTCTTGAATCACAAAGATTGCAACAGCGCACCACTTACGACATGGAAATGTTGCTTGAAACCGGAACTTGCCGCGGTATTGAAAATTATTCACGCTATTTGACTGGTCGCCCTGCTGGCGCGCCGCCGCCAACCCTATTCGAATATTTGCCAAAAGACGCTTTGCTTTTTGTTGATGAAAGCCATGTTTCCGTGCCTCAAGTTGATGGCATGTACAAAGGAGATTTTGCACGCAAATCAGTTTTATCATTACACGGATTTCGCTTACCAAGCGCACTTGACAATCGCCCTTTAAAATTTGGTGAATGGGAGCAATTTCGCCCCCAAACAATTTTTGTTTCTGCCACTCCTGGTAAATATGAAATGGCAAAAACTGATGGAAAATTTATTGAACAAATTATTCGCCCAACTGGTTTGCTTGATCCAATTTGTGAAATCAGGCCAGCTAAAACTCAAATTGATGATTTGATTGGCGAAATTAAACAAACTATTGAGCGTGGCTTTAGAACTTTAGCCACCACTTTAACTAAAAAAATGGCGGAAGATTTAACTGATTATTTAACTGATTGCGGAATTAAAGTTGCTTACATGCACTCTGATGTTGACACGCTTGATCGTATTGAAATTATCCAAGATTTACGCTTAGGGAAGTATGATTGCTTAATTGGCGTGAATTTGCTTCGCGAAGGTTTAGACATTCCTGAATGCGCTTTAATGGCAATTTTAGACGCTGATAAAGAAGGCTTTTTAAGAAATGAAACTTCTTTAATTCAAACCATTGGCCGCGCCGCCAGAAACTCTGAAAGCAAAGTTATTCTTTACGCTGACAAAGAAACTAAATCTATTGTTAAAGCTTTAAGCGAAACCAACCGCAGACGGGCAATTCAAATTGCTTACAATGAAAAACATGGAATAACCCCAACCACAACCAATAAGTCTTTTAGCTCAGCTTTGTCTAATCTTTACAATAAGAAAAAAGGCGAAGAAGAGGAAGTAAGCGATGTGAAAAAAGAATATGCCCGATTTGTAAGCTTGGCAAGAGTGGGTGACTTTGCTTTGCTTGATCGCAAAATTTCCGCTTTGAAAAAAGAGATGTTGGAAAAGGCAATTGAGCTTGATTTTGAAGGCGCTGTTAAGTTTAGGGATGAGTTGAAGAGATTGGAAAATTTGCGTTTGATGCAATAAATTTACCCGCATTGCATCTTTGTCATTCCCGCGAAGGCGGCAATGACAAAGATGCTAAACAATGATTTTTCAAAAGATTAAAGGGGTTTTTAAAACTCAATAGGCTTTGAAGCCTTTATTTAATAACATCGCCAAAAAAGATGAATTTTAGCCCTAGGGCTAAAATTCAAAATAACAGCTAAAAAACAACTACATCCCCACCAAACTTTTAGCAAAACTCTTAGCATTAAATTCTTGTAAATCTTCAATTCTTTCACCAATTCCAATGGCGTAAATTGGCTTTTGGTAAGCGTCAGCCAAAGCAACTACAATTCCACCTTTGGCAGAGCCGTCAAGCTTTGTAATTACAAGCCCTGTGATTCCAACAATTTGATTAAAAACTTCTAATTGATTTCTGGCATTTTGACCAGTTGTTGCATCCAGAACCAAAATATTTTCATGTGGCGCTTCAGGGTCAGTTTTTTTCAAAATTGAACTAATTTTTTTCAACTCATCCATTAAATTTTGTTTATTTTGCAGCCTTCCTGCTGTATCAACCAATAAAAAATCAGAACCATTTTCTTTAGCAAATTCAAAAGCACGGTAAGCAACCGCTGCTGGGTCTTCGCCATCTTTGATTGCGCTAATAATTTCTGTATCAGCTCTTTTTGCCCAAACTTCTAATTGTTGTGAAGCTGCTGCTCTAAAGGTGTCACAGGCTGCAATGGTAACTTTTTTACCTTGATTTTTTAAATTAAAAGCAACTTTACCAATTGTGGTAGTTTTGCCAGCGCCGTTCACGCCGTTAAAAATTATTACTCTTAATTTGTTGTCATTATTAATTTCTAAAGACTTTTGACATGGCAATAAAATTTTCTCCAACTCTTCACTGAAAAAAGCTTTCACTTCATTCAAAGTAATATTTTTGTGAAATTTTTTATCTTTAAAATTTTTGATAAGCTTCATTGATAACTCAGCTCCAACATCGCTGACAATTAAGCTCTCCTCTAAATCTTCCAACATTTCATCACCAAGTTTTTTGTGAGTAAATATTTGCGCTAAAGTGGAAGAGATTTTTGAAGAGTTTTTAAGTTCGTCTTTAATTTCTGATTTGGAAAAAAGTTTTAGTAATGACATTGATTTTTTTGAATGTTTGAAGACTGTTTGTCTTAATTATAAAATACCATCTTTAAAAAGTAATAGCCTACATCTTCCTCTATTTTTATTCCCGCGAAGGCGGTAATCCAAAACCTCTAAATAAGACCGCATGGATTCACACCTTCGCGTGAATGACAGGAGCGCAGATCACTTCCTCAAATAATTCTCCGGATTCACCGCATCTCTGCCCTTTCTCAAACCAAAATAAAGCTGAGGCGAGCTAACATTTCCAGTTGAGCCCACTTCTGCAATTGTATCTAACTTATTAACTTTTTGACCTCTTTTAACCGCAGTTTTGGATAAATGCGCATAAGCGGTAATCCAACCGCTAGAATGTTTGATAATAACAAGATTGCCATAACCCTTTAGCTCATTACCCACATAAGCCACAACCCCATCTTCTGAAGCCTTTACCTTTGTGCCAGCAGGAGCACTAATATTAATTCCATCGTTGTAAAGTCCGCCACTCTTTGGCCCGAACTTAGAAACAACCTTGCCATTAACTGGCTTAGAAAAATGGTTAAATTTATCTAAAGTTTTTTCAACAAAGCTTGGAGCTTCTTCTTTTTTAGATTCCGTTTTAGGCTCTATTTTTTTTGGATCTAAACTTTTAAATTCTGTTTTTTTAACTTCTTTAACATCAAGATTTTTGACAATAACTTGATCAGAACCAGCCTTAGCAGGGTTATTTGAAATTCTAATCTTCTGACCCGTCTTTAACTGATAAGGAGCTTTCAAGTCATTAAGAGCAACAATATTATCAACATTCATTTGATATCGTCTGGCAATACTTAAAATTGTTTCACCAGATTGCACTTCGTGATAAGAGGGCGCTGGCAATGTTAAAACACTTCCAGCAAGCAAATTGTAAGGTGGAGTTAAATTATTTTGTTCTATTAAATCTCGTAGTGGAACTTGATATTTTTTGGCAATTCCAAAAAGAGTATCACCAAAAACCGCTTCAATTTGATGACTTTTAAGAGATTTAGCTTTATTTAAATTGCGATATTTATCTTTATTGTAGCTATTATTTTTACTGTAAATATTACCGCCATTATTAACGATTCGCGCAGGCTTTTGACCACAGGCAAAACAAAAAGAGGCGAATAGAAATAATAGTGAGATTCTTTTAAAAAGCTTCATTAGCTAAAAAACTGTTGTTAATTTTTTGGAATTTATTTCTATCTTATAAAATTAGCAATTACTCAATCAAACTTAATATTTTAAATGGAAATTTTATCGCTTTTAAACTCCCAACTTTCTTTCGCTGGACAAGTTTCTTTGATAGCAACTTTCGCTTTAATTTTAGGCTCTTTCGCCAGTTTAATAAGTCATCGTTTAGCCACCAAACAACCAATGGTTTTTGCGCGCTCGCAGTGTCCAAAATGCAAAACCGCTCTTAAAATCAGAAATTTAATTCCATTATTTTCTTGGATTTGCCAAAGAGGAAAATGCAGCAATTGCAAAAATAAAATTTCTGCTCGTTATCCGTTAATTGAGTTAAGTTTTGCGATTTCTTTTTTAACAGTCTATCTCGCTTTAGGCTCACAAATTGATTTAAAAACAATATTATGCTGCCTAATTGCTGGCACTTTAATTGTAATGTGCGTAGTCGATTTAGAGCATTATTTTATCCCTGATTCAACTCAATATTTCTTAGCTTTTTTAGTAATAGTTTTAAGAATTCATGAATATGGAATTAATGGCGCTACAATGAATATTGGCGCAGCTTTTTCATATTTAGGATTTGGCTTGTTATTGCTGATGTTTTTTTATTTTACAGTAAGATTGGAAGCTATTGGAATTGACGACATAAAATTTTTCTTCACAGCCGGATTATTACTTGGAACACAAAGCCTGTTATTGTTCATGTTATTTAGCGGATTATTTGGCGCAATTTTTGGCAGTATTTGGCAAAAAGTAAAAAGAGATTCAACATTTCCTTTTGCTCCAGCAATTTGTATGTCTTTATTTATTACAATGCTTTTTGGTTCAAAAATAAATCTTACTGAAATTGTGGGATCGCTGATTTTCTAAAAGTTACTTGTCATTCCCGCTTTCGCGGGAATGACAAGGTGTGCTCCTAAAGCCCCGCCAGCGTCTTCGCATCCTGCACCACTTTTTCGAACATCGGCGTCGTCAGCACGCCGGGGTTGGTGGTGTAGCGCGAGCAGTGATAGCTGGAGATCAGCT
>CAMDRL010000101.1 GCA_945906835.1 Rickettsia typhi | reverse complement strand
TCAAAAGGTTCGTTGATGATGATTAGGGTTTTCATTTTTAATGTTGTGAGGTTGCTAAAAGCGCTTTCAAATGACAAGTCTGCATCCATTCTAAACATCCAACTTGCAATTCAAGTTCAAAAATCTAAGTTATAGCCCTTTTCCTTGTCAGCTTTAAATGGCGACAAAAATTGAATAATTTCAAGATCCATTTCAATGTCAAAAGAACTAGCGCAAAACTCTTCATTTTTCAGTACGAATATAATTTTTATAGAAGAGCTTTATCAAAAATTTTCACAAAACCCAGCGTCAGTTGATGCTTCATGGGCAGAATTTTTTAACAATAACCAAGACGAAATAAAATCAGTTATATCTGATTATAAAGGTCCAACTTGGGCAAGCCGTAAAGTGCAAGTTATTGGATCAGAAGATTTTGATATTTCTTCTCTTGCTAAAAAAGAAGCTCCAAAAGTTAATCCCAAAGATATAAAAACAGCTCCAGCAGCAACTTCGAAAGATTTAAATATTCGCGCTGCTAATTTAATTTTGGCTTATAAAAGATTTGGGCATTTAGCTTCAAATATTGATCCACTTGGTTTAATGCCAGTTAGTTATGTATCAGAAATTGATCCACAAAATCACGGAATTGAAACTGTTGATTTGGAAAAAGAAGTTGAGCTAAACGGAATTTTGGGTTTACAAAAAGCTAAATTATCTCAAGTTATTGAATATTTGAATTTTATTTATTCTGGTTCAGTTGGCTGCGAATTTGAATATATTCAAAACCAAGAACAAAAAGCTTGGCTTGCAGTGGAAACAGAAAAAACTTTACTTAGCGACATAACTAAAGATGAAAAAGTTAAAATTTTAAAAGAAATTGTTAGAACTGAAGGTTTTGAACAGTTTTTACACAAAAGATTTCCAGGGGCAAAAAGATTCTCGGTTGAAGGTGGTGACGCCGCTATTAATTCAGTTGAAAAGATGATTGATACCGCAGCTAAAAACGGTGTGAAAAAAATTGTTATTGGCATGGCACATCGCGGTCGTTTAAACACTTTAACTGGCGTTATGGGAAAACCTTATCACCAAATGATTTCTGAATTTAAAGGCACTCCGGGAATTCCTGACGGCGTGACTAAATCAGGAGATGTAAAATATCACATGGGCTACGCTAATACTCGTGAAATTGCTGGAAACAAGATTGATCTTTCTTTAGCTTTCAACCCTTCTCACTTAGAAGCTGTGAACACAGTTGCTGCTGGTAGAATTCGTGCCAAACAAGATCTTTATAAAGACGCTAACAGAACTCAAGCAATGGCAGTTTTGATTCATGGTGACGCTGCTTTCGCTGGGCAAGGTTCAGTTGCAGAAAGTTTAATGATGAATGGCGTTTCTGGTTATGACACTGGAGGCGTGATGCATTTAATCATAAATAACCAAATTGGTTTTACGGCAAATCCAACAGATTCACGCAGCACCATTTATTGCTCTGATTTAGCAAAAGCTATTGATGCGCCAATTTTCCATGTTAATGGTGACGATGTTGAAGCGGTGGTGAAAGTTTCTGATATTGCAACTCGCTTTCGCCAGACTTTCAAAAAAGATATTGTAATTGATTTAGTTTGTTACCGCAGATATGGTCACAATGAAGGTGACGAGCCGCTTTACACTCAACCAATTATGTACACTAAAATCAAAGATCATGACAGTTTAGAAAAAATCTATTCTAAAAAATTGATCTCTGAAAATGTAGTTTCAGAAATTGAATATCAAAAAATTGCCAGTGATTTTACGGCTCATTTAAGCGCAGAATTTGATAAAGCTGAAAATTTTAAACCAAAAGAAGCTGATTGGTTAAAAGCTGATTGGAGCAAAATTAAAGATGGCGACCAAACAGTTGCTAAAACCGCTGTTGCTAAAAAAGATCTACAAGAATTAGTTGGCGAAATTACTAAAATTCCAACTGGTTTTAATGCTAATCCAAAAATCATCAGACAAATTGAAACCAGAAAACAAGTGGTTGATTCTGGTGAAAATATCGATTGGGGCTGTGGTGAAGCATTAGCTTTCGCCTCTCTTTTAAATGAAGGTTTCCCAGTTAGAATTACTGGTCAAGATGCTGGTCGCGGCACATTTTCGCATCGTCACTCAATTTTACATGATGGAACTACTGCTCAAAAATATTCAATTTTTAGCCCACTTGCTAATAAGGCTAAATATGAAGTTTATGATTCAGTGCTTTCAGAATATGCGGTTCTTGGTTTTGAATATGGCTATTCACTTTCAGCACCTTACGCGCTTACAATTTGGGAAGCACAATTTGGTGATTTTGCTAACGGTGCGCAAATTATTTTTGATCAATTCATTACTTCAAGTGAAGTAAAATGGTTAAGAAAATCAAATTTGGTAATGTTATTGCCTCATGGTTATGAAGGTCAAGGGCCAGAACATTCTTCAGCTCGTTTAGAGCGTTGTTTGCAAGCTTGCGCTGACAATAACATGCGCGTTTGTAACATTACAAATCCAGCAAATTTTTTCCATGCTTTGCGTCGTCAAATTCACTCAAAAGATCGCAAACCTTTAGTTGTAATGTCGCCAAAATCATTACTGCGTCATAAATTAGCAGTTTCTAATTTGAGTGAATTTACTTCTGGAAGTTTTAAACCTTTAATTGAAGAAACTTCTAAAATTGCCGCTGCCGATAAAGTTAGAAAAGTTGTTTTATGTACCGGAAAAGTTTATTATGATTTATTTGAAGCTCGTGAAGCTAGAAAAATCAACGATATAGCTCTAGTGCGTTTAGAACAACTTTATCCATTTCCAAAAGAAGAATTGTCAGTCGAACTTAAAAAATACAAAAATGCCGAAATAATTTGGTGTCAAGAAGAGCCTAAAAATATGGGTGCGTGGAAATTTGTTGAAGAGTTGATTGAAGAAACTTTGGTGGAAATTAAACATAAAAATTCTCGACCAAAATATGCTGGTAGAATTGCCAGCGCCTCTCCTGCAACTGGCTATGGTTCTTATCATGCTAAAGAGCAGAAGAATTTGATTGACGAAGCGTTAAAATAATTTAATTTGGCTTTTCTTATTTTGGAAAAGGCAGTAACAAAAAGCATAACTTAATTGAAAAATAATATGACTATCGAAATCAAAGTTCCAGCACTTGGAGAATCAGTATCAGAAGCCTCAATTGCCAAGCTTCATAAAAAAGTTGGTGACTCAGTTAAAGCTGACGAATTAATTGTTGAACTTGAAACTGACAAGGTAACTTTAGAAGTTAACGCGCCTTCAAATGGTGTAATTTCTGCACTTAATGTGAAAGAGGGTGATTCTGTTAAAGTTGGTGATCTAATAGCTTCTATGCAAGAAGGCGGTGCTGCTGTTAAAGTTGCTCCTGCAACTGCGGCTACTCAACAAAATTCTGCGCCATCAAATGCACAATTTCCACTTTCTCCAGCTCCAAAAAAATTAGCTGCTGAAAATAATGTTGATGTTTCAAAAATTTCTGGTTCAGGAAAAGATGGTCGCGTTACTAAAGGCGATGTTTTGGATGCGGTTGCGGCTCCTTCAGCTTCGGCTCAAACAACGGCAGGTGCTAAACCAACTGAGCGCGTTAAAATGTCAAAACTTCGTCAAAAAATTGCTGAAAGATTAAAAGAATCTCAAAATACCGCAGCAATTCTTACAACTTTCAATGAAGTTGATATGACTGCAGTTATGGCGCTTCGTGCTGAATATAAAGATTTATTTGAGAAAAAACACGGTGCTAAACTTGGCTTCATGTCTTTCTTTGTAAAAGCTTGCGTTACAGCTTTAAAAGAAATTCCAGCAGTTAATGCTGAAATTGATGGTACTGATATTATTTACAAAAACTTTTATGATATTGGTGTGGCAGTTGGTTCGCCTCAAGGTCTTGTGGTTCCAGTTCTTCGCGATGCTAATACATTAAACTTAGCTGGGATTGAAAAAGGAATTCTTGAGCTTGGCACCAAAGCCAGAGATGGAAAATTGGCAATTGCTGATTTAATGGGTGCATCTTTCACCATTTCAAATGGTGGAGTTTATGGTTCATTAATGTCTACTCCAATCATCAATCCTCCACAATCAGCAATTCTTGGAATGCATAAAATTCAAGAAAGACCAATGGTTGTTGCGGGTGAAATCAAAATTCGTCCAATGATGTATTTGGCTCTTTCTTATGACCACAGAATTATTGATGGTAAAGAAGCTGTAACTTTCTTAGTTAGAGTAAAAGAGCTTCTTGAAGATCCTCGTCGTTTGGTTCTTGATTTATAGAAAAGATACAATTTAAAAAACTTAAGATCAAAAGTTTTTGTGAGTCAGAAAAGCAAAAGTTTTTGTTGGAATTTCTTGGTTTTTTGAGCCTTTGAGGGCTCATTTTTTGGTTAGTTTTGGTACTTTGGTGTTTTTGGTAAGGGGAGGGCGTAGCCCTCCCTTGTTCATGTTATAAGAGGCGGTGGGTTTATGTTTTGAGAGATTAGTTCGGCATTTTCTTTAGTCAGACCCACGAGCCTTTTGAGATTGAAAGCAATTCTTTGCATGAAGGCGTGGAAATGATTCTTGGGGAGTCTGCAATATTTTGTTCTCTTGCTTTGGTTGGAGAATACTCTTTTGTAGAAACTGTTAGCTAATTATTTTTATCCCATATTTAGCCCTGTTTTTGCTTATTTTTTGACAAAATTATTCAAAATATATCCAAATATTTATCATAATTTTGCCAAAAAAGCGCTAAAAATATGTCAAAATATGTGCTAAAAATAATTAGCTAACAGCGCCTAAAGAGCTCGAAGACTTGAATACATCTGTAGAGATCGAAGTTTTTATCCTTCATGTTATTTTTCTTGATGGCGCAAAGGTGAAGATTGTTAGCTTTAGCAACCATTTGAACATTCTTGTCGCAGTAGCCCTTTGTTCATGATTGCCGCTCCTTGTTTGGGAGTAACATGTTTGAAACCTTCGGAATCAATCACATTGGCCGTGAGTGATTGCGACCTTGTTTATCATGCCTGATTGCATGTCTACAAAAACATGTTTCTCATAACCATACCAGAATTTCTTTTTGCTCTTAGCTCCAAATCTTGCGTCTTTATCCACAGCGAATTTATAGAAGTTGTCGTTGTTTAGAATTTCAAGTTTGTCAGAGATTACTTGGTCTTTTTCTTCGGCTTTTTTTGCTGATGAAGTTTGGTTGTTGATTTTTTTTAATTGTTTTAGTTTCTTCTCAATCGCTTGATCTCGCTCCTTCCACAGCGTTGCTTTGGAGATGAGATGAGTGGCATCAACGAATGTAAAAACTTCACTTATGTAACCTTGGCTTTTTAGTTGATCACGGAGAAGAGAGAATATTTTGGAAAGTTTGTTCGTTCCAATTCTTTCGCAAACTCTGGTGAAGACTGTGTGGTCAGGAACTTTTTCCGTTAGTCCAAAATTACAGAACCATTTGGAGGCATTGTTTTCACGAAGAAATCTTT
>CAMDRL010000100.1 GCA_945906835.1 Rickettsia typhi | reverse complement strand
TGGCAATACCATTTTTTAAAGCAATTTTATGGCGGTAATAATGAAATAAAAGGGCCAAAAGGATTCTGTTTTTCTTTTCAACATTAGAAGAAACAAGGTTTATTTCTTTAGTATATCCAGCCCCTAAAAATTCTTTTAGGGTAAATTTGGCAATAATTTTATCAGAATATTTTTTCTCAATTTCTTTATTTTCTGGGATGGTTGCGGTAAATTCTAGTAAGACATTTTTATTATCTCTTCCTTCTCCATTTTTATTTAAAACCAACTCAATAACCGTATGCTCCCAACCTTTCTTTTCAACTTCTTTAGCACTAGATTTTTCAGTTAAAATTCCATTTAAATCTAAATCAAAATTTTCTCCTTTTTTGGTTTTGGTGTCAGTGTTTAAATGGTGGGCTTCATCTGCCAGCATCACAATGTTTTTGCGGTGTAAGTCTTGTAAAGTAGTTTTATTCTCTTTTTCAAGATGAATATCGTTATAGAGCTTTTGAATAGAGGTAAATTTAATCTCAATTCCTTGTGGATTTTCGCTAAAACTCTCAACTTTTTTGATAGAAACGGTTTGATCATCAATCACAATTTTATCTTTAAAAAGATATTTATTGTGTGAGCTTTGGATAAAATTATTTTCAGTTTTATCAATAATATTATTTTGATTTACAAAAAAGATAAAATGGCGATAACCATTGCGGTAGTAGTGCAAAATGCTTGCCGCCATCAACAAAGTTTTACCCGTTCCCGTCGCCATATTAAACATTAAATGGGTAGGGAGTTTTGAATTTTCCGCCTCTTTAATTGCCTCAAAAGTTAAGAAATTTTCAAAGGCAGTTTTTTGCCAATCAAAAAAATTATATTTTAAATTTTCAGAAATATATTTTGGAATTTCAGGAAACGGCAATTTAAGCCTATAAGCTTTGTCGCCGATGGTTTCGTAAAGATTTTTTATATCGCTCATTTTTTCTTACTCCCAATTCCATTATTTTTTGATATTTTTTTAGACTCGCCTTGCAGTTTTCTTTCTAACTTTTTTATATCATCCTCTGGCGGTAAATTTTCTGGCGTAATTCCCCTAGAAATAAGAGTTTCTCTCACTGTTTTGTTGTTGGTTATGTGTTCGTTGGAAATTTGATTTTCATTGCCCATTTTATTTTCTTTAGCATTAAAAATGGTAATTTCAGTAGCAAAATCTTTTGCTTTTAAAAGAATTGTAGGCATATGATCGGCAAGCGGTTTATCTGCCTTTATTTTCCATCTACCCTTCATCTGTGCTGTTGTTTTGCCAAACAAAGCCTGATCCCCTTTGCTTCTTATTAATGCAAAATTTTTATCACTTCCAGTTTGCTGAAATATAACTTGTGATAATTCTTTTTCAGTTTTAGCCAATTTGTGCCTTGCCTGCACTCTTTCATGCTCTAAAATTTTTTGCTCAATCAGTTCTGCCTTTCTAGTTTGCAGGGCAAAATAAGTTTGCGCAAAGGCAATCTCTTCCTTTCTCGGATCGCCATTTTGTGCCACCAAATAGCACGCATAGCGGGTGAGCATAATATCATCAACCTCTCGAACCGCTGTTTTAGGCATCTCGATCGTTTTCCCGGCGTCGGCAAAATGATAAGAGAGCTCCTGTTTATTGGTTTGGCAAGAAATCTTTGCTTTTTCAACTACATTCAAAAAATTGCTCCATTTTTCATATCCAAGTAAATTTTGAAGGTCTCTAGCCAGCCAAAACTCTATGCCCTCATTGGTTTTGTTGGCAAATTCTTCAAAATTTTTGGTTAAAGATTGAATAATTTCTTTTTTCATATTTGGTTTTTTTAATTTGGGTTAATCTTTTTTATAAAATTCCTTAGTCAACTCTTGATCTTGCTGGCTTATAGTAAAATTTTTATCCGCCATTTCGCTTTTATTTACGAACATCTGGTTTAAATCCAACATTGTCAAAAACATCTTTTTTTGTTCTTCAAGAGTAAGGCTTTTAAACTCTTCTTCCTTTAAAACTTTTTCTTTAAATTCTTTGATTTTAAGGTTATAGTTAAGAAAATATTTGTCGTAAAGCTCATCAAATAAACCCCATAATTGTTGCTTCGCTTTGCATTCCATTATCAATTCTCGAGCGGTTTGGTTGTATTTGGCGAGTTCAAAATAGATAAAAGAATCATCAATATTTTCTTTTTCCATTACTTTTTGTACCCTTGGACAAGTGACAGTGTTGATATAATTCATCTGCTCAATCATGATGAATTTTCTGTTTCCATCATCTTCTTTGTTTAGCTCCAAAACTGCATGAGCTGTTGTTCCAGAGCCTGCGTGGTAATCTAATACTATTGCATTTTTATCATTTCCAACAACCGCATAAAGACAATCATAAACATTCCATAGAGACTTTGGAAAACTAAAACAATTATTTGGCACTAACTTATTGATGAGTTTGGTTCCGTATACATTTGCATCATATTTTTTATCAATCCATACAGTTCTATAGCTTCCAAAATCTTTTCCTATTTGAATATCATAAACTCCGTTCACTATTTTTACTTTCAACAAATTCTCAATTTCTTCAACACTTTGTCGTGCATATCTCCATTTTCTTTCCACACCCTTTGAGTCTATTGGATATATTTCAACAAAGTCTCCCTTGTGAATATTTGCTGGTGGATTTAAGTCATCTTTGGCAACCGCTCCAAAATCAATTATTTGATTGGTGTGCTTATCAACAATGATTGGATAAAAACAATTCTTTGCATCGAATCTTTCGCTTTCAGCTCCCCAATTTCTTAAATTACTCCAGTCAACATCTTCTTCTTCGATCTTTTTCTTCCCAATAGTTTTCTTGTCTCTTGGTATTATAAAATAAGCATATTCATGTGTATAAGAAAAATTTTTCCCAATGATTCCTCTTGGATTGTGAACAATAGTAATACAATGATTTTCGTATTCTGAAAACATTTCATCAATCAATACCCCCAGATATGATTGTTCATTTTCATCAATTGCTATAATTATTGCCCCATCTTGAGTTAATAAATCCTTCGCAACATCTAGGCGATTTTTTGTAAAGGTAAGCCAACTAGAATGTTTAAAGTTATTATTGTAAATAAAGGTATCTCCACCTCCCCCAGTGTTGTAGGGCGGATCAATGTAAATTAATTTTACTTTGCCAGTGAATTGTGATTTTAAACTATGAAGAGCCAGCAAGTTATTGCCTTTAATGATTAGATTTTCTTTGATTGTTCCATCTTTGCCTCTCTTGATTTCGCCAATTTCTTGTTTGCCATTTTTATTAAATCTTTGCCAATTCGCTAAAGCCTTCTCATCAAAAAGGCGGTCAATTTCGTCTCGTGCTAAAGTTTCGTTAAAAAATATTTCCTTTCTTTTGGTGGTTTTTTCTTTGTATCCCGCTGGTTCAATAATTTTTCCCCCATCAACGATTTTTTGCTTTTCTTCTTCATATTCAAAATAAGTGTCAAGCCCTTCCTCGCTTGATTGTCCACCCTCTAAAATACAATCTTTAAAGGGAAAATTTAGAACCACATCGCCACTATCTTTTAAAAATCTTTTGCCATCAGTTAAGCCAATTTGATTTTTATATTTGGTGTAAGAATTGTTGATTTTGTTTTCTTCTAAAAAAAACTTGAAATCATTAGTTTTAAAAACAAAAATATCTCCCTTGGTATCTTTGATTTTAACAAAAAACTTGCCTCTTATCTCTTCATTTTCAAGCAAAATGCCAATGATCTTTTCATCAATTTTATCAAGTAAATCAATCAAGAGAGTTTGATTTAGCTCATTCTTTTCCTTATTCCAAATGCGGTAATCAGTTTTTAGAATGGTAAAAACTTTATCTTTAAATTTATCAATAATCATTTTTATTAGTGTTGTAGTTTATGAGTTTTTGCATGTTTTAAATTTTGACCCCAAGCTTGATATTGTTAATGGTGTTCAGGTTTATTTTTGAGTATTTTGAAAATATTTCTAGGCCAATGGAATTATAATAAGGTAGTTGAATTTTTGTAAAGGAATTTTTATAAATTTCTCTAATTTTTGTAGCAGTAAAATAAATCCGAAATAACATTGAATAATTATTAGATTTTATCTAAAAATTGTCGATAAAAGCCTATAAATTTAATAAACAACAACAATTAAACAAATTTAATTATGAAATATTTTAAGAATCTTTTTGTGTTTGATAT
The DNA here is from genome assembly GCA_945906835.1 of Rickettsia typhi. GTDB lineage: Bacteria > Pseudomonadota > Alphaproteobacteria > Rickettsiales > UBA1997 > UBA2645. The sequence goes on along the minus strand of CAMDRL010000100.1, from coordinate 1,337 downwards.
TGAAACGGTGCCAGATATTGAGGCGGGGAGAAGGCTGTTAGGTCTTGAAAATGCTGATAATGGTGAGGTTAGAAAAGCATTGAGTGATTATCATCTACAAATTACTGATGGCAAGAATGATTTCCTTCGTCAGCCATTTCACAAAGTGGTGGCAATTAGTTTTTTGGAGGCGGAATTGGCGATTGATGAAAGTGGGCAAGAAAAATATAACTTTAAACAACTTCGTTCAGGCGGTGATTTAGCTAGTTCCGAAGCAGAATTAATTAAGGGTTTTTTTCACCATTTAAAAAAGAATCCTTCTCGTTTAGTGAGTTTTAACGGCAAGAATTTTGATTTACCCGTATTAAAATATGGAGCGATGAAGCATAAAATAGAGGCTTCATGGCTTCATAAAATGGGTGATAAATGGAATAATTATCAACAAAAATATTCTCTTGATTGGCATTGCGATTTAGCGGATGCCTTTTCTGATTTTGGTTCGTCGGCAAGAGTCAAAATGAATGAATTATGTGCAGTATTTAAACTTGCGGGCAAGATAGATACAGACGGCTCAAAGGTTGAAGAAATGTATGATGATGGAAAATTACAAGAAATAAGAGATTATTGTGAAACCGATGTGCTAAATAGCTACTTGCTCTATTTGATTTTTCAGCATCACACAGGCTCAATTAGCGATGATGTTTTTGAAAAAAGCAAAAATCAAATTTATGATTTTTTGAATAATAACCTTAATAAACTTCATTTTAAAAAGTTTCTTGATAAATTAGAAATTTAAATTAAAAGTTTTATTAAATCTTTACAACTTTGCGGTTAAAAAGCTTTTTTCGCTAATTTGATAGCCAATTTATTAAATTAATTAAAATATAAATGACAGATCCCATCAAAAAACAAGTAGTAGCAATTTTAGTGGATAATGAATTTGGAGCATTAGCTAGAATTGTTGAATTATTTTCTGCTAGAGGTTGCAATATCGAAACCCTCAATGTTTCTCCGATTACTAGCGATAAAAAAATATCGAGAATTACCATTACCTCTTATTGCTCGACTAAATCAATTGATTTAATTTGTAAGTTGCTAGAAAAAATAGTGCCAGTATATCGCGCCGTTGAGCTAACCAGAGAATATGGCTATATCGAAAGAGAGCTTGCTCTAGTAAAAATTATTGGCAATGAAGAAAAAAGAGAATTAGCAATGAAAATAGTTGACCGCTATCGCACTAACATTATTGATATTAGCGGTGATTCAATAGTATTTGAAGTAATTGGAACTTCAGAAATGATTGATAAAGTTTTAAATGAATTATCATTCTTGGGGCTAGAAGGAATCTCAAGAACTGG
>CAMDRL010000099.1 GCA_945906835.1 Rickettsia typhi | reverse complement strand
GCAAATGGTGGAGAAGGCAGGATTTGAACCTGCGAACGCTTGCGCGGACAGATTTACAGTCTGTTGCCATTGACCACTCGGCCACTTCTCCGTGAAATAAAAATCCCCTAAAATCAGGAATATTTTATTAAATTTCTTTTGAAAATTGTAACAGTTTTTTAAAAGAGCGCGACTTTGTAGGGGAAAAAAATTTAGATGTCAAATTTTGATCTAATTTAATTTAAGTAATTATTCCTTCACATCGTTAACCGACGGTTTTTTAAACAACCTCCGCCGCCTCAGCCTCATACATTTTAGCATAAAGCCCCTTGATCTCCATTAAATCATGATGTTTACCAACTTCTGCAACCTCACCATCTTTAATAAAAACTATTCTATCGCAGTTGTTAATTGCAGAAAGTTTATGCGCCACTGTAATAACAGTTTTATCTTTTGCCAAAACTGCAATTGCCTGCTCAATAATGTAAGCATTGTAATTATCCAAAGCAGAAGTTGCTTCATCTAAAAGCAAAATTGGCGAATTCTTCACAATAGCGCGTGCAATGGCAATTCTTTGTCTCTCGCCACCAGATAATTTAATGCCTTTTTCACCAACAAAACTATGCAATTTTTTTGGCAGATTATTGATGAAATGTAAGGCGGGATTTTCATCAATAATTTGCTGTACTTGAGCTTCTGTGATGTTTTTGTCGACATAAGCAATATTGTCAAAAACCGTTCCTGAAAAAATAAAACAATCTTGTGAAATGTAAGAAAAATTTTGGCGTAAATCAGAGAAGGAAATTAATTTTATGTTAATTCCATTTAATAAAATAGCTCCGGAACTTACATCGTAAAAACGCAATAAAAGCTGCAATACCGTGCTTTTACCAGTTCCACTTGGACCAACAAGAGCAATTTTTTCACCCGCCTTAACATGTAAATCAAAATTCTTCAAAACCAAAGATTCTTGGCGGCTTGGATAAGAAAAATTTACTTTATCAAAAGAGATCTCAACATTTTTTTGCTGTAAAAATTCCTGTAAAACTTCTGCTTCTTTTACGGGAGATTCAACTTGTAAAAGATTAAAAATTCTTTCTGCGGCAGAAGATGCGCTTTGTAATTGCCCAGAAATTTGGCTTAAAGCCACTAAAGAAGTTGAGGTAATAACGGAATAAAATATAAAAGAAGAAAGACTTCCTGAAGTTAGTTCTCCAGATAAAACTTCATGTCCGCCAATCCATAACACAACCGCAATTCCAGTAAAAGCAGAGGCAATTACCAAGGCAACTAACATGGCGCGAACTTTAATTTTCTTCAAAGAAACTGCAAGCGAGCCATCAACAAGATTAGAAAAATTTTTAACCTCTTTTTCTTCGCATAAATAAGATTGAATGGTCTTAATGCCATTAATGGTTTCTTCAATATGCGAACCAACTGAAGCGGTGGCTTCCTGCGCTTCGTTAGACAATCCTTTAACTTTGCGTCCCATTACAATAATTGGTGCAATTGCTAAAGGAATTAAAGCTAAAGAAATGATGCTTAATTTAACGCTGGTGAAAAACAGAAAACAAATTCCGCCAATAAAAAGTATTAAATTTCTTAGTAAAAATGAAACGCTGTTGCTGATGATGTTGTAAAGCAGGGATGAGTCGGTGGTAAGTCTGGCAATTACATCGCCAGCTTTAAAAACCTCAAAAAATTCTGCAGAAATTTTAATAATGTGAGAATAAGCTTTCTTGCGTAAATCAGTAATGGCTTTTTCAGAAACTGCATTTATTAGGCTGGAGCGATAATATCCTGCAACCGCCATTAATAAAGTTGCGCCTATAAAACTTAGTAAAACTAAATTTAAAGAAGAGCCATCTTTTTGTAAAAATCCGTCATCAATTAGATATTTGATGGCTCGACCAAAAAACAAAACCATGAAAGCGGTGACCAAAAGAGCCAGAAATGCTAAAAGAATTTCTTTTAAATAAGGTCTGAAAAAAGGCCACAGACCCAAAAGTCCGTGAAGATTTACTTTGGTTTTAACCTTTGTTTTTTGGGTAAGTTTTTCTTTAGATAGTGTCATTATTAAATATTATTGTGAGATCCATCGCATAAAACGCCATTCTTGCTGTGTTTACAGCCGCAAAAACGAATGGTGGCATTTTCAGTAGCTTCATACATTACAGATTTCATGATGCTGGTGCCATCTTCATTTTTGTAAGCTTTATGTGATCCGTCGCAGAAAGGTTGATTTTGCGATGCGCCACAAGAACACCAGAAATATTTTTTACCCGCTTCTACATCAACTTTAAATGGATGTTTGGCGGCGATTATTGGTAGGTTGGTTGAGTCTGTTGTCATTGTTAGATAAGTGATTAATTAAGTGTTCAAATTTAGCTTCATGGACCAAGCAAGCACTAGTGCTAGTAGGCATTTGTAATGCCGACTTTTTTTTATTAAAATTACAAAAGTTAGAAAATCTAAAGTTTTAACAAACTAAAGGTTGGGTTTGCAAAACCCGACCAGCATCAGGTCTGTTGTCATTGTTAGATAAGTTATTAATTGTTTAAAGTTGGATCCATTGACCAAGCGAGCACTCTTGCTAGTAGGCATTTGCAATGCCGACTTGTGTTTGTTAAAATTACAAAAGTTAGAAAATCTAAAATTTTAACAAACGAAAGGTCGGGTTTGCAAAACCCGACCAGCATTAGACTCTTACTTCCAGTTTTCGTCCTGCACTTAGTACGCGCAGTCTATGAAACTAAAGAAATTACTACAATTCTAAATTATCAATCAATCTAACTCCACCCAAATATACAGCAATAAAAATTCTGCTAGATTTTTTTGTATCAAATTTAGTCACCAACTCCAACCCATCTTCTGTGCGAATCTCCAAATAATCAATTTTCTCAAACCCAATTTCCAACAACTCCTGAGATTTTTTCTCCAAAATTTCCTCAACATTTTCAGAATTTTTCACAACTTCATTTTTTATTTCCAGCAAAATTCTAAATATCTCTGCAGCCTTAATTTTATTGGCTTCCAATAATCTTTGATTTCTCGAAGACATTGCCAAACCACTTTTTTCTCTAAAAGTTTCATGAGCAAAAATCTCAATATTCAAATTCAAATTTTTTACCAGTTCTTTAACAATAGCCAATTGCTGAAAATCTTTCTGCCCAAAAACTGCAATATCAGGTTTTACAATATCAAATAATTTAGAAACAATTAAGGCAACGCCATCAAAATGCCCTGGGCGCGCGCTTCCACACAAACAATTAGCTAATTTAGAAGGAGTAATTTTAAAGCCAGAATCTTTAGAAAAATCATCACCCAACATCTCTTTTTCATCAGGCAAAAACACCAAATCAACGCCGCATTTTTCTAACTTTTCCAAATCTTCCAAATCCTGTCTTGGATAATTTTTATAATCATTTAAATCATTAAACTGCGCCTTATTCACAAAAATACTCACAACCACAATATCCGCCAATTCCCGCGCCTTCTTCACCAAAGCCAAATGCCCATCATGCAAAGCACCCATTGTTGGCACGAAGGCAATTCTCTTGCCTTCGTGTTTTTTTAGTTCTGATTTTATTTGTGTAATTGTTTTGGTAACGATCATTATTTAATTTGTTCAATTTGTGTAGGTAAAACTTGATTTGCCAAAGCTCCTTCAGCTCTAGATAATGGCGTTGTCGCTTCAAACCTCGCTTTATCAGTATCGGCAATTTTCTTTAATGACTCTTCATTAACGGGAACGGTAATAGTAACCTTCTCTCTGCTGCGTAAAATAGGGCTCATGTGACTAAGTTTAAAGTCCTTTTCATCAAAATTTTCAGTTTGTGCATCAAAAGCAAAATCATTTTCTCTTGCCCAAACCTCAATTCTATGCCTCAGCCTATCGCTAACATAAAGACTGGCATGGCATTGATTAGTTGCCTCATCATAGGCTGCTGAAACAATTTTAATTGGAAAAGGCATAATATCATTAAGCCCTCTGACATCTTTTATACCTTGCTCCTTTTCTTCTGCACTGGCTTTGCGCCCCTTAACCAAATTTTTTACTTGTTCATTATCTGGCATTTCATCTGCAGCGTAATTTGGAAAATAAGCCGAATCAGCGAAGGCGGGAACTGCTGGAATTTCCACTTTGCGCTCCATATCAGCCATCTCTAAAAATTGTGGACTAGTAACAATTTCAAATAAATGACCATATTTTTGTCGCAACATTTTTTGATCAATTAAAGAATTTGGAATTGGTTCGCCATTTTCATCTCTTGAATATCGATCATATCTTTGTTTAACAGTTTCTTCCTCTCCACCTTTGCGTTTGTGATTGGTGGCTTCCATCCTTCCATCACCGTAATATTGTTCAACATTACTTCTAAATTGTGACATCGCCATATATTGCGCAGGTAAATCAAATCGTGAATTTTCAACCTTACCACTATCGCTTGCACTAACCGCTGCAAGATCAATTTCAATTTCACCTTTACCACCAAAAGGATTGCTAAATTTGTAATGATCTTTCAATAAGCCCTCATGATCTTTTCTGCTTAAACTTGCTGTTGCATAAGCTTTTTCGTAAGAAAAGATACTGCAATTACCGCTTCCTCTCATTTGAAAAGGCTCAAAATTATTGAAATATTTTTCAGAATCAAATTGCAATTCTTGCTCTTCAAAAACTTTGGTAAGAGTGGCATCAACCATCACTTGCGCAGCAAATCCTATGGCAATTGAATTCTGGAGAGTTTCAATATTGCCTCTAATTAATCTGGCAGAGGGGTCAAAAAAATCAACCAATGGCGCGTCTTCATCGGCATTTTTTCTAATTGTAACTGCAACAAAATGGTTTCCACCAGTTGAGCTAAAAGCTTCAATCAAATAAGTCTTATTAAAATCTTTATCTTTTGCCTGCGACAAGTCTTCACTAAGCATTCTTGCCCAGCCATTATGAACACCCTTTTTATCCATTAAGATGTTTGCTGTTTTGCTTGAACCGCTATCATCTTCGCCTGTGAAAAAATCAATATTTCTTACCACTGCAACTTCGTGAGCAGCAGAATTATTTGGCTTAGTTGCTAGATATTCATTAACTAAAGATAAGCCTTCGGCACCAATAACATAAGCACCGCGCGATACTTTGGTTTCTTCATTTAAAGTTCCAATCAATCGACAATCTTTTAAAAATTCACCAACTAAATCTAAGTTTTCATTAAGAAATTCTTTGCTGATTATTTTTCTGTTTCCATCGGCATCTCTGGTTTGCTTAGCTCATATTTCATATTTTTCTTTACCAAGCATTTCCTGCGTTTTGGCGGCAATTGGAATAAGCCAGTCTTTGATTGGTTTGTCTTTAGATCTTTCAACTATTTCTGTAATTCTGTCGTTGCTTAGAGGGGAAAATTTATCCAATTTTGTGTCTTTTGTCATAAATGCAATAATTTAAATGATAAGATTTAGCCTTGCCATCTCTTGTTTTTAATCATTTAAAGAAAAGCACAAAGCGCGCACAGTTCCTGCTAAATCTTGTTTTAATTCTTCCAAAATAAAGCCATTCTGAGCAAAGATTT